>NZ_JBHUZJ010000008.1:0-191763 GCF_042667685.1 Streptomyces sp. NPDC057302
GTGGAGAAGGACTCAGTCCTTCTCCACCCTGACGCCTGAAGTGTTTGGTTTATGCGGCAGAAGTCAGATACGTCCATGCGTCAGCCGAGTCAGCGGTCCGCCCTGAATCTTCGCGGTCCGGCGCCCGGCGGTGAAGGAAACACCGACCACACCGACGAGACCGGCGGCGGCCCCTGCAGCAATGGCCTTGCGGTTCTTCACCAGGGTCCACCCGGTGGCTGCCGTGGAAGCGACCTTGCTGCTGGCCGACACCACTGTCTTGCTCCCGCTCTCGATACCCGCGGCGGCGGCCTGCTTCGCCCGCTGCGTCGCGAGACCCAACGTATGGGCACCGGAAGTGGCGGCATCGGCTGCCTCTCCGGCGGACCCCTTCGCCTTCTCGGCGGCCTCAGCCGATTCCTGCTTGGCCTTCTGTGCAGTGGAGTTCACCTTGCGCGCTCCTGTAGTCGCAGTGGACCGCCCCTTGGCGGGCGTTGTCTTCGTGCTGCGCCGAGTGGATTCGGCGCTGTCGTTGGAGGGTCTTCTCTCTTCAGCCATGCAGCCCGTGTTGCCACTCAACGCCCCGTGAAACTCATTGCGTTTGACTACTCTCCACCGGCAAGCAACGCGGGAGTTCCCTCGGCGCCCGTAGCTTCCCCTCCGTGGACTGTCGCCACCAGGGACTTCACACCTGTCCGGTGCCGGTCGGGCCTGCCCCAGTCGGAAAGATCTCGAATCTGCCGGACGGGCGGCATACCCTGAGCGCCGTCCGTACTACTTGGGAGTGTCATGACAAGCAGGTTCACCGAGCTGACCGTTGACTGCCATGATCCGGAGAGGCTCGCGGCCTTCTGGTGCGCGGTCCTGGACTTCAAGGTGATCGACCGGAGCGAGGGCAAGGTCGAGATCGGCTCCTGGGTGCCGACCATCGAGGACATCCGGGCCCGCCAGATGCCGCCCACCCTGCAGTTCATCCAGGTGCCCGAGGGCAAGACCGTCAAGAACCGGCTGCACCTCGACGTCAGCCCGATCGACGGCAGCACCCAGGACGAGGTCACCAGACTGCTGGGGCTCGGCGCCACCACGACGGACGTGGGCCAGGGCGCGGACCGGAACTGGGTGGTCATGGCCGACCCCGAGGGCAACGAATTCGACGTCCTTCGCACCCTGGCTCCGTAGAACCAGTGTCCTGCGCGTCCCGCAGCCATCCGAAGTCGGCGCCACGTCGGCTGCGTGAACTCCGTCGGGCCCGTGCGTCGGGCCCGTGAAGGCATCACCCTCGCTCCATCTCCCGCGAGGCTGCCCTGCTCCCCGAACGCGTGTACCCGACAGATAACCTCCTCTCGCCAGGACAGCCCCCGAGAGGAAGGACGAGATGCCGGACGAACCGGAGAGCTCCAGGGTGGTCACCTCTGGGCCCAAGACCCCCGAGGTGGACGGGCCCCTACGAAAGGCCCCCGCCCCCCGGCCTTCCGCGCCCAGGCGCTCGGGCCGGCTGCGCCGGTTGTCCCGCAGCCGAAGTGGCATCGCTGTCGTCGGCGGGCTCGTCGGGGCGCTGCTGGGGTCGGGCGTCATGGCGTGGCGCTCCGATGAACTGCCCTTCGTGGCGCGGGACGTGTGCTGGGGTTCGCTCTCGCCCGATGTCGAGCACGCGCTGTTCTCGGACACGGACGTCCGCAGCCGTGAGCTGCCGCTGCGCCGGGCCACAGAGGACGACATGCACACGGAGTGCAGCATGCAGGGGTTCGGGGCCGATGAGCTGGAGTCGGAGGTCACGGCGTCGGTGCGGACGCTGGGCGAGTTGCGGGGCGCGCAGGCGTGGAGCTGGACCGAGGAGTACCTCTCCTCCCGTATGACGCCGCTCGGCGCGGGGATCACCGGCATGGCTTCCTCCACCCGGGCTTGGGTGGCGCTCCCCGCGAGCTGTGAGGAACGCTCGTACGAGCCGGGCGAGAAGCCGCCGTTGCGGGTGGTCACCCTCGCCTCGGAGGCGGCTGACCCCGAGGGCCAGAACGAGGTCGACGCGCGGCGGGGCCTCGACGCGATGTCCCGCGCGGTCGTGCGGTTGGCCAACGGGGTCATGGAACGATACGGCTGCGACGGCCCGTACTCCGACCCGTCGAAGCTCCGCCGCGCCCCGGAGGGCAACGAGCTGCCGGACGTCGACGCCGACCGGCTCTGCGGGATCCAGGGCGTCCGGCTGCCCAGGTGGGCTCAGGGGCCCGAGGCGGAGGTGGTGGGCACCACGCCGGGCACTACGCCGGGCACGAAGCCAGGCGCGTCCTCTGCGGACGGAATCTGGGCGTGCGACGTGCGCCAGCCCTTCGGCCCGAACAGGCTCCGGTTGATGACCGTGGCGGACCCGGAGATGGCCGGCGTTGTCTCCCGGGTGCTCGGCAACCGGGCCACGCGTCTCGGTGGTGACGGGCAGGGCGCTTACGCGGGCGGCCTGAGCGTCTACACGGCGGACTGCCGGTCCGGGCGGGTCGCGTTCGTGGCGCACGAGCCGGGGAAGGAAAGCGAGTCGCACGACGACAAGTCACTCGCCCTTGCCGTTCTGCCGTCGTACGTCAAGGCGGAGGCGAAGCGCGTCGGCTGCGGCGAGCTGAACGTGAAGGTGCCCAGTAACCCCGCGCCGTGAGAGTGGCGGTTCGGCAGGGCAGCGGCCACGGGCCCCGATGCAGTCCAGGGCCGGAATTCGTTGACCGCCCGGCGATGATCCCCCGGATCTCTCACCCGCGCCGGGAACACCTGGTCCGGCCTGCACCGTTGCATTCACCGAGGCACCGGCGCCGTACGGCGGGGAGAACGGGGACCGTGAGGTCGCCCGCCCCGCCAGGGTCCGGGGCCCCGGGATCGCGGTACACACGCCGCGCACTCGGACCACCACGTATCTCCGCAGGAGGACTGTTTTATGGCTGACCGGCCCTTGACGCTCATGGCAGTACACGCCCACCCCGACGACGAGGCCACCTCAACCGGAGGGGTCCTCGCGCAGTATGCGGCGGAAGGCATCCGCACGGTTCTCGTGACGTGTACCGACGGCGGTTGCGGTGACGGGCCGGGGGGCGTCAAGCCGGGCGATCCCGGGCACGATCCGGCGGCCGTCGCCTTGATGCGCCGGCAGGAGCTTCAGGAGAGCTGTGACGTCCTGAAGATCAGCGATCTGGAGACGCTGGACTACGCGGACTCCGGAATGATGGGCTGGCCGAGCAACGACGCCCCCACATCCTTCTGGCAGACCCCCGTGGAGGAAGGCGCAACCCGACTCGCGGAGCTCATGCGGCACTACCAGCCCGATGTGGTCGTCACCTATGACGAGAACGGCTTCTACGGCCACCCCGACCACATCCAGGCCCACCGCATCACGATGGCGGCGCTGGAGATGACCACGCTGACACCGAAGGTGTATTGGACGACGATGCCCCGCTCGGTGATGCAGAAGTTCGGGGAGACCATGCGCGAGCTCGGAGACATGCCGGAGCCGGATCCCGCCGAGGCCGCCGCGATGGCCGAGATCGGCCTCCCCGACGATGAGATCACCACGTGGGTGGACACCACCGCGTTCAGCGGTCAGAAGTTCGACTCCCTGGCCGCGCACGCCAGCCAGGGCGAGAACATCTTCTTCCTCAAGATGGGCAAGGAGAAGTTCGGCGAGCTGATGGGCATGGAGACCTTCGTCCGCGTCAAGGACGCCACCGGCGCGGCCGTACCTGAGAACGATCTCTTCGCCGGCCTGCGCTGACATGGCGCTGCGATGGACTCGGCGCTCGGTCACGCGTCGTCCAGCGCTGCTGCCTGCTCCTGAAGGGCATGAACGAGGGTCGTGAGCTGAGGGTGGTCGCGGCGGCGGCTGAGCGTGGCGACGCCGATGTGCCGAGCCGGTGCCGGGTCGCTGATCGGGACGGTCCGTACACCTGGCACCTCCGGGGTCAGCGCGATGGAGGGGATCAGTGAGATCCCCATGCCCGCCGCGACGAGCGAGCGCGCGAAGAAGTAGTCGGTCGTCGTGCCGCGCAGCTCCGGGACGAAGTCGGCGCGCTCGGCGTAGCGCCGTAGATACGCCTCTGTCTTCAGGCAGCCGAGCACCCAGGGCTCGGCTGCCAGCTCGGCGATGTCGAGCACGGCGCGGCCGGCCAGGCGATGGCCCTCGGGCAGCACCACGTGCAGGGGGTCTTTCAGGAGCGCGGTCCACTCCATGCTGGAGTTCTGGCTCACCTGGCCGGGCAACGGGCCGTCGAAGTGATAGGCGAGCGCGAGGTCCACGGCGCCCTGGCGGACCAGCGCCAGGCTGTCTTCAGGCTCGCCCTCCCTGACATGGAGCACGGTCTCGGGGTGCGCCGCCGTCAGCCGGGCGAGAGCGCCGGGCAGCAGCATCCGGCCGCCGCTGGTGAACGTCGCGACGGTGAGCTGCGTGCGGCCCGTACCGAGCCGGTCCACTTGCTGTTGCGCGTGCGCGAGCTCCGCGGCGACCGACTCGGCGGCCTGGACCATGATCCGGCCGGCCTGGGTGAGGGTGACCCCGCGCGTGCTGCGCGCCACGACCGGCGTGCCCAGGCCGCGCTCCAGGACGGCTACGTGCTGGGAGACGGCCGAGGGGGTGAGGCGCAGAGATGCTGCCGCCCGGTTGAAACTTCCGTGCTCCGCCACTGCCCGCAGGACGCGAAGCCGCTGCACATCGATCAACAGTATTCCTTACTACGGAACCAGTAAGTCGGCACTTCTGCTGTTGACCGTAGCCCTTCAGGATCGGGGCATGGAAAGAATCTGTGTCATCGGAGGCAGCCGGTACTTCGGAAAGCTCCTGGTTCAGCGCCTGGTGGCCGCCGGGCACCGGGTCACTGTGATCAACCGCGGCTCCACCCCGCCACTGACCGGCGTCGAGCATCTCGTCGCCGACCGTGACGACGAGGCCGCCCTGACCACCGCGCTCGGCTCCCGCACCTTCGACGTGGTCGTCGATCAGGTCTGCTACACCCCCGCACAGGCCGCCATCGCCGCCCGCGTCTTCAGCGGCCGCACCGCTCGCTACGTCATGACGTCCACGATCGAGGTGTACGACCCGGCGACCGCCGCACTGCCCCACGTCCCGCACGGGACGTCCGTACCGGAAGACATCGTGGACCCCGCAGCCTGGCGGGTGGAGATGGACCTGCCCTGGCACGACGCGGCGTACCTGGAAGCCCACTACGCCGAGGGCAAGCGCCAGGCGGAGGCCCTCTTCACCCAGGTCGGCGGCTTCGCTTTCGCCTCCGTGCGCAGCGCCCACGTACTCGGCGGCGGAGCGCAAGAGTTCACCGGCCGCCTGGCGCACTACGTCGAGCGCATCGGCCAGGGCGCGGAAATCGCCGTGCACGCCAAGGCGTTGCCCACCGTCTTCATCCACTACGAGGAGCTGGCGGACCTGCTGCTGTGGGCCGCCACGGCCACGGACTTCACCGGCCCGGTGAACGCCTGCTCCGACGGACTGCTCGACGTACGCGCGCTGGCCGCCGTCATCGCGGCGCGGACCGGCCGGGAACCCGTCTACCGGACCAGCACCGCGGGAGCGACAGCCTCACCCTTCTCCTTCGACCGCCACTACGCCATGAGCAACTCCCGTGCGAAGGAACTGGGCTTCACCTTCTCGCGCACCACCGACTGGCTGCCCGCCGCCGTCGCCGAAGCCCTGGACGTACCCGCCGCCCAGGCCACCTGAGGAGCACACCCGCCATGCAGCACCGCGCCATCGGCAACACCACCGTCAGCGCCGTCGGCCTGGGCGCCATGCCGCTGTCCATCGAGCAACGACCGGACCAGGAGCGGTCCATCGCCACGATCCACGCCGCCCTGGACGCGGGCATCACACTCGTCGACACCGCCGACAGCTACCACTGGCACGCCGATGAGCAGGGCCACAACGAACTCCTCATCGCCCGTGCCCTCGCCCGCTACGGCGGCGACACCTCCGGCGTCCTCATCGCCACCAAGGGAGGCCGCGGCAGGCCCGGCGACGGCGGCTGGACGGTCAACGGCACTCCCGCACACCTCAAGCGCGCCGCCGAGGCATCCCTGAAACGGCTGGGCGTCGAGGCCATCGGCCTGTACCAATTGCACAAGCCGGATCCCGCCGTGCCCTGGGCCGACTCCCTCGGCGCACTGGTCGAACTGCTCGACGCCGGCACGATCCGGGCCGCCGGAGTCTCCAACGTGAACGCCGCCCAGATCCGCGAGGCGCACGCGATCCTCGGCGACAGGCTCGTCTCCGTCCAGAACCAGTACTCCCCGGCCGTGCGCGGCAGCGAGCCCGAACTGAGGCTGAGCGCCGAACTGGGCCTGGCTTTCCTGCCCTGGAGCCCGCTGGGCGGCATCTCCCGCAGCTCCCTGGACGGCCCGTCGGCCGCGACCTCCAAGGGCACCGCCTTCCACCGCATCGCGGCCGAGCGCGGCGTCAGCCCGCAGCAGATCGCTCTTGCCTGGCTGCTGACCCGCTCCCCGGCAATGATCCCGGTACCGGGAGCCAGCCGTCCGGCATCCGTCCGGGACTCGGCCCTGGCGGCCGATCTCACGCTGAGCACAGGGGAGTTGACGCAGCTCGACGAAGCGCCGCCGAGCTGACGAATCCACCAACTCCCGTGATCCACGTGCACCACAATGGCACCACGATCCATAGCCGCCGCGGCGGCTGCTCACCCACGACACCCTGTGGGTGAGCGAGAAGAGGGGGAACTCGTGAGTGAGAGCCGGCGCCCGTCAGACGTGTCGGGCAGGCTGAACACCGCCGTCGCGCACAACGCTCGCGTGTGGAATTACTGGATCGGCGGGAAAGACCACTACGAGATCGACCAGCAAGTCGGTGACCGGGTCGTCACGATGTTCCCGGTGATCCGCGACGTGGCCCGCGCCGACCGGCAGTTCCTCGGCCGTACAGTCCGGTTCCTGACAGCCGAGCGCGGAGTGCGACAGTTCCTGGACATCGGCACCGGGCTGCCGACTTCTGACAACACCCACGAGCTCGCCCAACGGATCGCACCCGAATCCCGGATCGTCTACGTCGACAACGACCCCATCGTGCTCGTCCACGCCCGCAGCCTGCTGACCGGTACGCCGGAGGGCGCCACCGACTACATCGACGCCGACATCCACCACCCGGACGGTGTCATGGAGGGCGCAGCGGCGACCCTCGACCTCGACCGGCCCGTCGCGGTCATGATGCTGGGAATCCTCAACTTCGTACTCGACACGGGGGAGGCGCGGGACATCGTGCGCCGGATCATGGCTGCCGTCCCCTCCGGTAGTTATCTCGCGCTGACTCACCCCACCACCGACAGCGACCTCGGTGGGGAGGGCAACGTCGAGGCCATGAAGTTCTGGAACGAGAACGCCACCCCGCCGATCACTGCCCGCAGCCGCGCGGAGGTCAGCTCCTTCTTCGACGGCCTGGACCTGGTCACCCCCGGCCTCGTGCCGTGCGCGCAATGGCGCGCCGAGTCCAACTCCGGTCCTGTGCTACCGCAGTTCGGTGCGGTCGCGTCGAAACCCTGACGGAGCCAGGGGTCGAACTCGACCCGCATGAGCCCGTGTTCACCGGGCGGCCGCTTTCGCACAACCCTTCGTATGCCTCATGAGTCACATCCCCGGGAGGCCTTCCCCCCTCATTCCCCTTTCGACTGACGGAGTTTCACCGTGCGTGTACGTACCCTGGCCGCCACCGCCGCCGTAGCGGCGGTCACCGCCACCGGCCTGACCCTGCCGCTCGCCGGGAGCGCCGCCGCGGCTGTCGCGACTCCGCGGTTCGACTTCAACGGGGACGGATACGCGGACATCGCGGTCGGCATGCCCAATGCCACCGTGAACGGCAAGGCCAAGGCCGGCTACATCAGCGTGATCTACGGCGGGCCGCAGAGCCCGAGCCAGTCCACCGGCGTCATCAGCCAGGCCGAGGCCGGCATCCCGGGCACGCCCGAGGCGGGCGACCGCTTCGGCTCGTCCGTGGCGCCCGTCGACGTGAACGGCGACGGCGTCTTCGAGCTCGTCGTCGGCGCGAGCGGCGAGACGCTCAACTCCGAGCAGCACGGCAGCGAGGGCACCATCACCGTTCTGGACAACTCGGATTTCAACGTCAAGGGCACCACCGTGGCCAGGGGCACCTCCGAGTTCAGCGGCATCGGGGACACCATCGCCACCGGCGACTACGACGGCGACGGCGACATCGACCTCGCGTACGGCGAGAACAGCGAGGAGCGCGGGTCGCTCCGGTTCCGCCCGGGGCCGCTCACCGCCGACCCGGTGACCACCACCACCCTGCGCAGCTACGGCATGGGCGGCCGAACCAGCGATCTGGCCACCGGCGACTTCGACGGCGACGGCCGGGACGACCTCGCCACCACATATCGGGCCATGGAGGACTACGGCACCTTCATCACCCGCTGGGACGACCAGGCCAAGCCCGCCCAGTGGTGGTCCAACGGCGACCACGGCACCGCGCTCGCCGCCGAGGACTTCGACCAGGACGGCACGGACGACCTCGCGGTCGGCTTCGTACAGCCCAACTTCGAGGCGGACCACACCTACTGCGAGGACCTGGTCGGCGGCACGGTGCTCGTGCTCCACGGCTCGAAGACCGCGGAGTTCGGCGCCAAGCACCAGTGCATCAACCAGTCCAGCCCGGAGGTCGGCGGCACCACCGAGCCGGGCGACGACTTCGGCGCCGCGCTGAGCGCGGGCGACCTGAACGGCGACAGCCGTCCGGAGCTGGTGGTCGGCGTGCCCGGCGAGGACGTGGGCACCGTGAAGGACGCGGGCGGCTACGTCACCTTGAACGGCACGGAGCACGGCCTCTACGGCGGTCTGGCCCGCAGCCAGAGCACCCCGAACATGCCCGGCACCGCCGAGGCCGGCGACCGTTTCGGCGCCCAGGTGGCCGTCGGCGACTACAACCGCGACGGACTGTGGGACACCGCGGTGAGCGCACCCGGGGAGAACGCCGGTGAGCCCAGGTCGGGTGGCGTCTGGTTCGCGCCGAGCAGCACCACGGAGACGTACCCGCTGGGCAAGTCGCTGACCCCGTTCGGCTTCGCGCTGCCCAACGGCGCCATCAAGTACGGCGAAGTGCTGGGATCTTAGGCATCCGCCTGCCCTTCAGCACGCCGTACATGATCCCACCTTCCCGCCTCGCGATGTGGAGTACCTGTGCGCAGTAAGAGACTCTCGGCCGCCCTGCTCGGCGCCGCCACCGTCCTCATCTCGGCGGGGCTGGCCCCCACGGCGGGGGCGGCGCCGGCGGCGGCCGTCCAGGGGCCCGACTTCAACGGTGACGGGTACGCGGACGCCGTGGTCGGCGTGTATCGAGGCGACGTCGACGGCCAGAAGGCCGCGGGCTACCTGCACGTGCTCTACGGCGGACCGAGCGGGGCCGGCACCTCCACCGCCTCTGTCAGCCAGGACACCCCGGGCGTCCCCGGCACCAGCGAGAAGAACGACCAGTTCGGAGGTTCCGTCGCGACTGCCGACGTGGACGGCGACGGCTTCACCGACGCCGTCGTCGGGGTGGGGGGCGAGGACGTCGGCAGCGACCCGGCGGCGAGGGGCCACGGCGCGGTGGTCGTTCTGTACGGCTCGTCCAGCGGCCGCTTCGAGCGCGGCAGGACGATCGCGCAGGGCTCGGCGGGCAGCGGCGCCGGAGCCTCGCTCGCGGTGGGCGACTTCACCCAGGACGGCGACGTGGACGTGGCGGTGGGCCTGCCCCACGGGGAGTTCGGCGAGGTCACCCTGCGGCCGGGCCCGCTCACCGAGGACAAGCCGCTGACGCATCTGCTCGACACCGGCTTCGGTGGCTCCGCCGGCCAGCTGGCGGCCGGGGACTTCGACGGGAACGGCAAGACCGACCTGGCGGTCTCCGCGTACTCCAACGACTACTCGCGCACCACCCTGTGGAGCTGGAACGGCTCGGCCCTCCAGGAGTACTGGAAGTCCCCGGCCACCGGCTACGACATTGCCACGGGCGACTTCGACGGCGACAGCGTGGACGACCTGGCGCTCGGGCACTGCCTGATCACCGCCGAGGCCGACCGGCCCACCGGGGCCTGCGGTCCCGACGCGCTGGCCAAGGGCGGCAAGGTGCGGGTGTTCTACGGCGGCGGGGGCGCCGAGGGCTTCGGCACCCGCAGCCAGACGGTCGGCCAGGACACCCCGGGCGTCGCGGGCACGGCGGAGCAAGCCGACAACTTCGGCATCCAGCTGGCCGCGGGCGACCTCAACGGCGACGGCCGTGACGACTTGGTGGCGGGCACGCCCGGCGAGGCCATCGGGACGCAGGACCGCGCCGGTTCGGCGACCGTGCTGACCTCCGGCCCGGACGGCCTGCTCGACGCCTCGGGCACCGCCAAGTCGGCGGCCTGGCACCAGGGCTCCGCCGGGGTACCGGGGGCGCCGGAGGTCAACGACGAGTTCGGCTCGGCGCTGGCTCTCGGGGACTACGACGGTGACGGGGACGGCGACGTCACGGTCGGCGCCTACAACGAGAACAGCACGGAGTACGAACAGAGCTTGAGCACGGGCGGTGTCTGGGCCCTGCCGAACGGCACCGGGACGGGCTCCAAGGCGCTGACGCCACGGCTGTTCGGACTGCGGGGAGCCCTCTACTACGGGCATGTGCTCGGGCGCTGAGCCTGCGGTGAGGAGGGTGGTGCGCTGCTGATTCAGGCGGCTTCAGGCTGCCGCAGGCGGCGCGCCACCGCAGCAGGGACATGCCCCCCGCCTCCTTGCTGCCCCCCCGGCGCTCGCATCCCCGCCTGTCGCCTCAGCGGAGGCCGGGCCCGGCAACGTAATCCCACACCGGCCCGTACACGCCGCCCGGAATGAACTCCGCCAGATCGTCCACCGGCGCCCATACGGCCTCGGCCACCTCGCGAGGGGACGCCGCACGCGCCTCACCCGCCAGCCACCGGCACGCCACATACACGACCCGTCGGCCGGTCACCGGATGCACCCTCTCGCCGATCACCGACAGCGCCTCCACCGTGACACCCGCCTCTTCCGACGCCTCACGCGCCGCAGCCTCTTCGACGCTCTCGCCGGGTTCGACCTTGCCCGCCGGGAACTGCCACACCAGGGCCCCCTCCGGAACCGTCCGGCGAACCAGCAACACCGCGCCCTGGTGCTGCACCACCGCACCCGCGATCACGTCCACGCAATCCTCAACTCCCGCTGTTCTGTACGGTCGTGGACTTTTCGAGCTGCCTCCCGGAGTCTGTTCCCGTGGACTCGCCGCTGACCACCTATCTGTTGCCTGCCGTCCTCGCCGTGATCATGTTCGGTCTCGGACTCGGCCTGTCCGTGGCCGACTTCCGCAGGATCGCGGCGTATCCACGGCCGGTGGCCGTCGCGCTCGTCTGCCAGCTGGTGCTGTTGCCCGCCGCCTGTCTGGGCCTGGTGTTGGCCTTCGACCTGAGTCCCGCGCTGGCCGTCGGCATGATGCTGCTCGCGGCCTCACCCGGCGGCACGATGGCCAATATCTTCAGCCATCTCTTCGGCGGCGACGTCGCCCTCAACATCACGCTGACCGCCATCAATTCGGTCATCGCCGTCGTCACGCTGCCGATCGTCGTGAATCTCTCCCTCGACCACTTCATGACCGGTACGGACGAGACGCTGGGACTGCGCTTCGACAAGACGCTGCAGGTCTTCCTCCTCGTACTGGTGCCGGTCGCGGCCGGGATGCTGGTCCGGCACCGCCGTCCGGACTTCGCGGAGCGCACCACGCGGATGGTCAAGGTGACGGCGGTCGTCGCGCTCGTCGGCATCATCATCGCCGCGCTCGCCGCCGAGCGGGAGAACGTGCTCGGCTATCTCGCCGACGTAGGTCTCGTCGTCCTCCTCTTCGGCGCGATCTCCCTCACCACCGGTTACGGCGCGACCCGGCTGGCCCGCGGCGACCACCGGCAGTCCGTCGCCACCTGCTTCGAGATCGGCATGCACAACACCACGCTGTCGATGGCGATCGCCCTCAGCCCCTCGCTCCTCGACAGCACCCGGATGGCCATCCCCTCGGCGGTGTACGCGGTGACGATGTTCGTCATGGCCCTGGCCGCGGGTTTCCTGCTGCGCCGCGTCGCCCCGGCCGAGACTGCCGCCGGCCGGCCGCCTTTGCCGAGGTGACCTGACAGGCCCTTGGCCTCGAGACGTCATGGGCGGGGCAGCAGCTCGGCCAGCAGCCCGCGGACCCGGGTTCGGATGTCGTCCCGGATCGGGCGAACGGCGTCGATGCCCTGACCGGCGGGGTCGTCGAGCCGCCAGTCCAGATACCGCTTGCCGGGAAAGACGGGGCAGGCATCGCCGCAGCCCATCGTGATGACCACGTCGGACTCCTGAACTGCCTCGGCGGTCAGCAGCTTCGGTACCTGTGCCGACAGGTCGATGCCGACCTCGTTCATCGCTGCGACGACGGCCGGGTTCACACTGCCGGCGGGGGCCGATCCCGCCGAGCGGACCTCGACCTCGCCCTGGCCGAGACGGCTGAGGAACGCGGCGGCCATCTGGGACCTGCCCGCGTTGTGCACGCACACGAACAGCACTGACGGCCGGGCAGGTGGGGTCTCAGACACGGACAGCACCTTTCTCGACGGCATTCGATTCCTCGGCCGCAGCGGCGGGTTGGGGGAAGAAGCGGCGGACCGCGAGGGCGACGTAGACCAGACCGATCAGGACCGGCACCTCGATGAGCGGGCCGACGACCCCGGCAAGGGCCTGCCCCGAGGTTGCGCCGAAGGTCGCGATGGCCACGGCGATGGCGAGCTCGAAGTTGTTGCCCGCGGCGGTGAACGCCAGGGTCGTCGCCCGGGGATAGTCCAGTCCGACGGCCTTGCCCACGGCCATGGATCCGGCCCACATCACGGCGAAGTACATCAGCAGCGGCAGCGCGATCCGCACCACGTCGAGCGGCTGCGAGGTGATCGCATCGCCTTGCAGGGCGAACAGCACGACGATCGTGAACAGCAGCCCGTACAGGGCGAGCGGGCCGATGCGGGGGATCAGTTCGGCCTCGTACCAAGTCCGCCCCTTGGCCTTCTCGCCCAGCTTGCGGGTCAGGAACCCGGCGGCCAGCGGGATGCCCAGGAAGATCAGTACGCTGCGGGCGATCTCCCACACCGACACGTTCAGCCCGGTGGTCTCCAGGCCCAGCCAGCCGGGCAGGACGGAGAGGTAGAACCAGCCGAGCAGACTGAACGCGACGACCTGGAAGATCGAGTTGAGGGCGACCAGGACGGCGGCGGCCTCTCGGTCGCCGCAGGCGAGGTCGTTCCAGATGATGACCATCGCGATGCACCGGGCGAGCCCGACGATGATCAACCCGGTCCGGTACTCCGGCAGGTCGGGCAGGAAGATCCAGGCGAGCGCGAACATCAGCGCCGGGCCCAGGACCCAGTTCAGGACCAGAGAGGGGATCAGCAGGCGGCGATCGCGGGTGACGGAGTCGAGCCGGTCATAGCGGACCTTGGCCAGCACCGGATACATCATCACCAGCAGGCCCAGCGCGATCGGCAGGGAGACCCCGGCGACGGTGACCTCGGCAAGGGCGCTCCCGAGTCCGGGCACGAGGCGGCCCAGGCCCAGACCGGCGGCCATCGCGATCAGGATCCACACGGCGAGGAACCGGTCCAGGAACGACATCCGGGCTGCCACCGGTCCCGGTCCCGCGGTCACATCGCTCACGAGGCGGCTTCCGCCGACGCGGCCGGAGCCGGGCGGGTGAGGACTGCCGCGAGCTTGTCCGTCGTCTCGGGGAGCAGCCGGTAGTAGACCCACGTTCCCCGGCGCTCGGAGTCGATCAGACCGGCTTGCTTCAGCAGCTTGAGGTGGTGGGAGATCGTCGGCTGGGACAGATCGAAGGCGGGGGTCAGATCGCACACACAGATCTCACCGCCCTGCCTGGTGGCAATCATCGACAGCAGTCGCAGCCGCACCGGATCTCCCAGGGCCTTGAACACCTTGGCCAGCTCGACGGACTGCCCCTCGTCCAACGGGGCGGTCAGAAGCGTCGGGCAGCACCCCTCGGCGCCGTCCTGACCGAGCACCACAAGCTCTTGTTTCGACATGCTGCTATATTGACATCCCTCGATTCAAGACGCAAGGTTGCATCGAGAAACATCAATGCAACCCGATCCGGGTCCTGCCGGACCCCGTCATCGAGGAGCCATCACCATGAGTGAGCAGAACATCGCACTACGGGAGACCGTCCGCGAGCGTTATGCGGCGGCCGCAGTCCAGGTGGCTGAGGGCGGCACCGCGTGTTGCGGCCCCCAGGCCATCGAGGTCGACGAGAACTTCGGCGGCACTCTGTACGCCGCCGAAGAGCGCGACCAGTTGCCCGCCGAAGCGGTTGCCGCCTCCCTGGGCTGCGGCAACCCCATCGCGGTGGCCGAACTGAACGAAGGCGACCGAGTCCTGGACCTCGGCTCCGGCGGAGGCATCGACGTCCTGCTCTCCGCCCGCCGCGTCGGCTCCACCGGCAAGGCCTACGGCCTGGACATGACCGAGGAGATGCTCGCCCTCGCGCTGGCCAACCAGAAGAAGGCGGGAGCCACCAACGTCGAGTTCCTCAAGGGCACGATCGAGGCCGTCCCGCTGCCCGCGAACACCGTCGACGTGGTGATCTCCAACTGCGTGATCAACCTGTCAGTCGACAAGCCCGCGGTCTTCGCCGAGATGTTCCGCGTCCTGACTCCCGGCGGCCGCGTCGGCGTATCCGATGTCGTCGCCGACGACAGCCTCACTCCCGCCCAGCGCGCCGAACGCGGAGACTATGTCGGCTGCATCGCAGGCGCGCTCTCCTTCGCCGAATACCGCCAAGGACTCGAAGCCGCCGGTTTCACCGACATCGCCATCACCCCGACCCACGCGGTCGCCGACGGCATGCACTCCGCCATCGTCCGGGCCACCAAGCCCGCCGCCACTGCGGAAACCGGGCGGGCGGACACCACCTGCTGCGCCACCGGCGCTCCAGAAGCCAAGGCCAACGCGGCTGCTTCCGGCTGCGGTTGCTGACTGATCCTCGCCCGAGCGTCACCCTCACCCTGCTCAATGCTCGCCCGTGGGCGGGCGCACGGGGCGTGGCAAGGCAACCGACAGCCCGAAGATCGCGCCGATCCGGATTGACCCCCCGCCTCGCTCGGGGTACCAGGCAGGGGGTCGACCCTCACTTGCCCGTGATCCGCACCGGCATGCACGGACCACCCGGTCGGAGCAGCCCGTTCATATGGTCCGAGCAACGCCGACGGTCGTTCCATCAGCCGTCGCCTCCGGCAGCCTTGCGGGCCCAACCGGCGCCGCCCTCCGCCGACTTGAGAGCGGGGGAGGGCAGCGGTGGTGCGTGGCGTGGGATCACCGTGTGCGCGGTGTCACGGGCAGGTGACCAGGATGATGGAGATGGCGGTGCAGGTGACGGACGCGCTGTCGTTGGCCGGGTTGGGGTCGGTGGGTGCGGAGGCCGTGCGCAGACCGGTGACCTTGACCTGGCCGAGGCTCAGCAGGTGCAGCGGGACGCGGAACGTCTTGTTCACGCTCGCGTTGTCGGGGATGGCTCCGTAGGCGCACGTCACCGTGGTGCCCGCGACGGTGCATCCGGCGGCGAGATGGGTGGCGGAGGCGCCCGGCGGGAGCTTCGCGGTGAGGGTCGCCGAGGTGACGGCGTTGGGGCCGGTGTTGTGGGCGGTGAGGGTGTAGGTCAGATAGGGCACCAGGATGCTCAGGTGTGGCTGAGCGGTGAGGTTGACGTCGATGTCCGCCGCCGTCGTCGTCGGAGGGGCGGAGCCGAAGGCTACGCCGTACGGTCCGGTGAACCCGCTGATCGTGGCAGTGACGGCGTTGGACCCGCCGTCGATCACCGACACGGTGCCGTCGGCCGTGTTGGTGGCGTAGACGGCCGTGCCGGACGGGTTGACCTCGACCCTGGCCGGGCTGTCGCCGACCGGGACGGTCGCGGTCACGGCGCTGGTCGCCGTGTTGATCACCTTCACGTCGTCGCTGCCGTTGTCGGCCACGTAGGCCCGCGTGCCGGACGGGTTGAACGCGACGCCGTTCGGGCTGGACCCGACCGGGATGGTGGCCGTGACGGTATTGGTCGCCGTGGTGATCACGGAGACCGAGTCGTCGCTGCTGTTGTTGGTGACGTAGGCGATGCTCCCGGAGGGGCTGACCGCCACACCGGAAGGGTCGTTCCCGACCGGGACGGTGGCCGTCACCGTGGCGGTGGCGGTGTCGATGACCGAAACCGTGGAGTCCGCGTTGTTCGTCACGTACGCGGTGGCGCCCGACGGGGTGATCGCCACACCGTTGGGGGAGCTTCCGACCGGGACGGTGGCGCTGACCGTGTTGGTGGCGGTGTTGATGACCGAGACCGTGGAGCCGCCGCTGTTCGCGACGTACGCGCGGGCTCCGGACGGGGTGATCGCCACGTTGAGGGGGTTACTGCCGACGGGGATGGTCGCGGTGACGGTGTCGGTGCCCGTGTCGATCACCGAGACGGTGGCCTCGTCGAAGTTGGTGACGTAGGCGTGTGTGTCGGCTGGATTGACCGCCACACCGACGGGGCTGTTTCCGACGTTGATGCTGCCGGTGACGGTGTTCGTGCTCGTATCGACCACCGAGACGGTATCGCCATGGAAGTTGGCCACGTAGGCCGACGGGCCGGCCGCGGCGTGCGCGGGCGCGGTGAACGCCACCATGCCTGTCAGTCCCAAAGCGCCGGCAGCAGCAAAGGAGGTCAGCCGCCGCCTCCAGCGAGAAAGGCTCCACCCAGGTCTTGCAGGTCTTGCGGGTCTGGACGTCAAGGCATTCCCCCTCCATCGGTCCGCACTCTGACGGCGGATCCGAAGGACCCCGAGGACCGGCAGCGGTGCGGTCGCGCACCCCCCGGCCCGCGGTGGCGTCGACCACCGTGCGACAGGGCCCGTACGTCGCGTATGCCGCGGCACACACGCTGCGCTCCATCACGGCACCGACCGGAGCCGCAACAGCCGTACCCCGACCGAACACCGGCAGCGTCGGCGCCCGGCGGAGTGACCAGAAGCATCCCGCTCGGGCGCCGACTCCGGATCAGAAACTCCGCAGTTGACCGCATACGGTCAAAAGATGGCCATCGGGCGACTTGACACCCTGTCCCAGGTGTTTCGCACCCTGGAGCCGACCGGCCGACGGCGCCGTCCCTGGCCTGCACGAACCCGCATGCCGCCGGTAGCCTGGCATCCAATGCCGAAAAGTCGCCAGCCCCCGCTCAAGCCCTCCGCCGGACCGCAGAACATGCCGAGCGGGGCCGGTTGGCTGCCCCACGGATACACCCTGGCCCCACACACGCACGATGCGGGGCAACTCGTCTACGCGGCCGCCGGGACGCTGGCCACCACCACGGAGCGCGCTACCTGGGTGGCTCCTGCCAACCGCGTGACATGGACGCCGCCCGGCTTCGCCCACTCCCACCGCTTCTACGGCCGCACCGATGCCCGGCTGCTGACCATTCCTGTCGAGCTGTGCGGTGAACTCCCTGAACATCCCAGCGTGTTCGCGGTCAGCCCGCTGCTGCGCGAGGTCATTCTGGCGGTGACCGATGACCGGCCCGAGCCCCGTCCCGGCGCGCGTCAGCGGCTGCTCGCCGTGGTCATCGACGAGTTGTCCGACACCCCGGAGGAGTCCCTGCATCTGCCCGAACCGGCCGACGACCGGTTGCGCACCGTCACCGACCTCCTGCACGCCGATCCCGCCCGCCCCGCGACCCTGGCCGAGCTGGGGCGCATCGCGGGAGCCAGCGAGCGTACGTTGAGCCGCCTGTTCCACACGGAGCTGGGAATGAGCTTTCACCGGTGGCGCACCATCCTGCGCATTCACCACGCGCTGGCCCACCTGACGGGCGGCATGACGGTCACCGACACTGCCATGGCGTGCGGCTGGTCGAATCCGTCCAGCTTCATCGACGCCTTCAACGACGTCGTCGGCCAGACCCCCGGCAGTTACCAGTCGGACCTACGCAACAGCCCGGCCTTGCCGTAGCGGCTCGCGTACGACGCATGCCATCGCGCGCCCGGCTCGCAGCGCCCGGCGTGCAGGTTGGCGGGTTTCCAGTATCGCGTGTCCATTCACCGGTTGGTGACTGCTCCGGTCGGGTTCCACAGTGAGGTCAGTACGCCGTGCCACCCGGGCGGCGCGGCCGTTCACGCTCATCGGGGCGTGCGGCCCCACCCACTGCAAGGAGCTCGAAGACTCATGACCGAAACCACCAAGGACACGACCGTCGTGGTCATAGGGGGCGGAGTCGCCGGGCTCGCGCTCGGCAACTTCCTCCTGCGCAACGGCGTCGGATGCATCGTCCTCGAAAAGCACAGCCGTGCATACGTGGAGCAGCGGCAGCGGGCCGGGGCGCTCGATGCGGGCGGCGTGCGGGTGCTGAACGAGTGGGGGGTGGGCGAAGCCGTCGACGGGTACAGCCACGGTGACTCGGATGCGCCTATGCCGCTGCTGATCGACGGAGAGAAGCGGCAGTGGCGGTCGGGCGATGACGACGAGGACGACGTCGACGGGGCGTTCTGCCCGCAGCAGATCCTCGTCCGCAACCTGATCCGGGTCTTCCTGCGGGACGGCGGCGACCTTCGCTTCGAAGCGCAGGACGTCGCGCTGCACGACATCGACACCGGCCGGCCGCTGGTGAGCTATCGGGATGCCAACGGCGTGACGCAGGACGTCAGTTGCGACGTCGTCGCCGGCGGCGACGGCTATCGCGGCGTCAGCAGGACGGCGATCCCGGACGACGTCCTCACCTGCTCCACCCATGAGTTCGGCTATGCCTGGCTGACCGTGATGGCAGGGGTGCCGGCAGACCCGCTGGCCGTGCTGGCGGTGCACTCGCGCGGTTTCGCCGCGCAGATCACACGTGGCCCGGAGGCGAGCCGTCTCTACCTGCAGTGCCCGCTCACCGACACCGTCGAGGAATGGCCGGACGAGCGGATCTGGAGTGAACTGGAGGCGCGCTTCGGTGAGTCCGTGGAGCCCAAGGGGCCGATCACGAGCAAGCAGATCGTGCCGCTGCGCGGAGTGGTCTTCAGCCCCATGAGCTACGGCAGGCTGTACCTTCTCGGCGACGCGGCCCACCTCATCTCTCCCATGAGCGCGCAAGGCATGAGCCTCGCCCTTCACGACGCCGATGTGCTCGCCCGCGCGATCATCCAGCAGGTCGAGCGGAACGATTCGAGCCTGCTCGACAGCTACTCCGACACCTGTCTGGACCACACATGGGAGCGTCAGGCATCCGCGGTCTGGATGACCCGGACCATGCACGACTCGGGTGATGCCGGCTACGAGGGGGAGTTCTGCCGGCAGATCGCCCGGAAGAACCTGGAAACCATGCTGGAACCGGCGACGACGCCTCACCCGGCGGCGGAAGCCGGTGCATCGCAGTCCCAGGGTTGACCGACGACTGATCGCGATCAGGCGCCCCAGGCCCGACCCGCGCCGACCACGTACGGCTCGAAGCGGTGGGGCGCCGTTCCACCCTCAGCGGCGGCCGCGCGAGCTTGTCTCCGCTGTCAGGGGTGAGGGTGGCCCTGTTCGGGGTCGTCGTCGGGGGTCTGCCAGGTTTCCCCGCGCTGGGCTTCGCCACTGGGGGGAGCGCCGTGGGGCGGTGTGGTTGGTTCGGTGCGGCGGGCAGCGCGGCGTCGGCCGCTGATGAACATGGCGAGCAGTCCTGCTACCACGACGATGCCAACGATGAGGAAGATCAGCGATCCGCCTCCCTCGATGGCGAGAACGGTCTGACTGTGAGTCTGCATATCGATCAAGTACCCGATTCATGGCGAAACACTTCAAGGACTCGCCGGCCGCCGCTCCAACGGCTCCGTGCCCGCCCCGAGAGCGGGGTGTACCACCTCCGCGGCGATCGATCCCGGCGGGGAGCCGACGCTCAACGGCCGTGGCGCACTCGTACCGCGGCGACAGCGCCCAGCGCGGCGCCGACAGCCAGCACGATGAGGCCCCTGGCCCAGACGTCCCGTTCGATCTGCGTCGCGAGCAGAACGCAGGAGGCCGCGCCCAGTACCGGGACGGCGGTCGGCGCTCGGAAGTGGCCGTGCGGGACGGTGTCGCGGCGCAGGACGAGGAGCGAGGTGTTGACGAGGAAGAACACTACGAGGAGGAGCAGGACCAGGGTGGAGGCAAGGGTGTCCACGTCGCCGGTCATCGCGAGGAGCAGCGACAGCGCAGTCGTCACGGTGATCGCCACCCAGGGCGTGCGCCGGCCGGGCAGCACCTTCGTCAGGAAGCGGGGCAGGAGGTCGTCCTGTGCCATGCCGTAGGCCAGGCGTGAGGACATGATGCCGGTGAGCAGGGCGCCGTTCGCGACGGCCACCAGGGCGATCGCGCTGAAGAGCCGCGTGGGGACCCCGCCGGCCACCCGGACGACTTCGAGCAGCGGCCCGCTCGACGCGGCCAGCTTTCCGGTCGGTACGGCTGCCGCTGCGGCGGCGCCGACCAGCGCGTACACCGCGCCCGCGGTGAGCAGGGCGCCGAAGAGTGCTCGGGGGTATGAGCGGCGAGGGTCCCGGGTCTCCTCGGCCACGTTGACGGACGTCTCGAAACCGACGAAGGAGTAGTAGGCGAGCACCGCCCCGCTGAACAGAGCCGCCGCGGGGCCCTTGCCCGCGGTGCCCAGCTCCGTCAGCCTCCCCAGGTCGCCGTCGCCGCGCAGCACGATCCAGCAGCCCAGCCCGATCACGAGCAGCAATCCGCCGACCTCGACGACGGTGGCGACCCCGTTGGCCCGCGTCGACTCGCTGATGCCGCGCGCGTTCAGCAGCGCCAGGGAGGCCAGGAACACGATCAGCACGAGCACGAGGGGGAGGGTGACGAACTCGGCCAGGTAGTCACCGCCGAACCCCCGGGCCAGGGCAGCCACCGAGACGATGCCGGCGGCCAGCATGCAGAATCCCGTCAGGAACCCGGCGAACGGTCCGAACGCCAGGTTCGCGTAGTGCGACGAACCGCCCGCGCGCGGATACTTGGTGACCAGCTCGGCGTAAGAGGCCGCGGTCAGCAGTGCCAGGCACAGGGCCGCGACCAGCGGAGCCCACACCGCGCCCCCGGAGTCGGCCGCGACCTGCCCGACCAGGACGTACACGCCTGCTCCCAGGACGTCTCCCAGGATGAAGAAGTAGAGCAGCGGCGTGGTCAGCGCCTTCTTGAGCGACGTCGGGGACTGGGACGTCGCTGACTGGTCCGGGGGTGCGTTCATGTCGTCCCGTGTACCCGCTGAGGCGTCCCACGGGCCGTGCGTCCCCCGGATGCCTGAGATCATCTCCCGCCCCGCAAGTGGGGGGGGGAAGAGTCGCCCGTGGTTCCACGGTTCTGGACCGGCCTGGTGAGCGACAAGCCGTAGCCCGCAGGCAGCGGCGGCGAACCGTCCAGAGGTTGACTAGCGTTGCGGAGGGTACGCGGCACTCGTCCACCCGGCTGGTGCGGAGAGGCAGAGCAGCTATGAGCGTGATCGAAGGCTCGGTCGACGTGGATGTGCCGGTCGCAGCGGCCTACAACCAGTGGACGCAATTCGAGAGTTTCCCCCAGTTCATGGACGGGGTGGAGCGGGTCGACAAACCCCAGGCCACCCTGTCGCACTGGGTGACCCGCTTCGGTGGTCTGTCCCGGGAGTTCGACGCGAAGGTGGTCGAGCAACGCCCCGACGAGCAGGTGAGCTGGCGCAGCCTGCAAGAGCCGTACCACACGGGGTCCGTGCTGTTCGAGCCATTGGGTGACACCACCTGCCGGGTCACCTACCGCGTCGAGTTCACTCCGCAGGGCCTGATCGAGCGGGCCGGTGACGCGCTCGGCGTGGTCCGTCGGCAGGTCCACGCCAGCATGCGGAGCTTCAAGGAGTACATCGAAGGCCAGGGCAGGGAGACCGGCGAGTGGCGCGGCACCATCAGCGGCGGCCATGTGCAGCCGCACGCCAAGGAGGAGCCCCGGCCGGTGCCGCACTGGCCCACGGGTTGAACGCCCCCGGCGCCGCTCGCGAGAGCCGCCACCGCCAAGGAGTCCGTCCCCTGGCAGGGGCTGCGGGCAGGACAGATCGGCCGTCGTTCACCTGTCCGGGCGCAACAGCCCGCACGAAACGGCGGTACTGAGCGAAAGGCTGACACGTGCGAGAGTCATCGACCGGAGACCCGGGTGGCGAACAGGCGAAAATCACGCCGCCGAAGACCTGGGCGGCCGGGGTACCGGCGGTCGCCCACGCGGTTCAGTACTCCCTGGCCGAGACGTCGCCACGGCGTACGGCCCTGAACCTGCTCGACCTGAACCAGGTCAAGGGATTCGACTGCCCCGGCTGCGCCTGGCCGGACCCGGATCCGGGCAATCGGCACGTCAACGAGTACTGCGAGAACGGCGCGAAGCACACCAACGACGAGGCCACCACTCGGCGCATCACGCCCGAGTTCTTCGCGCGCCACTCGGTCACCGACCTGGCGCGCGCCTCGGACCGGTGGCTGAACCAACAGGGCCGGCTGACCCACCCGATGGTCAAGCGGCCGGGCTCCGACCACTACGAGCCGATCAACTGGCACGACGCCCTCGGACTGCTGGCCGAGGAACTGCGTGGCCTCGACACCCCCGACGAGGCGGTCTTCTACACCTCTGGCCGGGCCGGCAACGAGCCCGCGTTCGTCCTCCAGCTCTTCGCCCGGGCCCTGGGCACCAACAACCTGCCGGACTGCTCCAACATGTGCCACGAATCCAGCGGCACCGCCCTCCACGAGACGCTGGGCATCGGCAAGGGTGATGTGAGTCTGGCGGACATCCATCACGCCGACCTCATCCTCACCCTGGGCCAGAACCCGGGCAGCAACCACCCCCGCATGCTCTCCGCGCTGGAGGAGACCAAGCGCAGGGGCGGCAAGATCGTCGCCGTCAACCCCCTGCCCGAAGCGGGCCTGATGCGCTTCAAGAACCCGCAGAAGGCGAGCGGGGTGATCGGCCGGGGCACCAACATCGCCGACCAGTTCCTCCAGATCCGCCTGGGCGGCGACCTCGCCCTCTTCCAGGCCCTGAACCTCCTGCTGCTCGAAGCCGAAGAGGCCGCGCCGGGAACCGTACTGAACCGCTCGTTCATCGATGCCCACACCGATGGCTTCGACAAGTTCGCCGACCACGTGCGCCGCACCGTCTCCTGGCCCGACGTCCTGGCCGCGACGGGACTGAGCCGGTCACAGATCGAGGAGCTGCGGGACCGGGTCCTGGCCAGCGAACGCGTCGTCGTCTGCTGGGCGATGGGCCTCACCCAGCAGAAGCACGCGGTGCCCACCATCCGCGAGGTGGTCAACTTCCTCCTCCTGCGGGGCAACATCGGCAGGCCCGGCACGGGCGTCTGCCCGGTGCGCGGACACAGCAACGTCCAGGGCGACCGGACCATGGGCATCTGGGAACAGATGCCGCAAGACTTCCTGGACGCGCTGGGACGTGAGTTCTCCTTCACGCCGCCCGCCGCGCACGGCCTGGACTCGGTGAACTCGATCCGGGCCATGTCCGAGGGCCGCGTCAAGGTCTTCGTCGGGCTCGCGGGCAATTTCGTGCGGGCCGCTCCCGACAGTGACTTCACCGCGGACGCGATGCGCCGCTGCCGTCTCACGGCGCACATCTCCACCAAGCTCAACCGGTCCCACGCGGTGTGCGGCGACACCGCGCTGATCCTTCCCACTCTTGGCCGCAGCGAGCGGGACCGGCAGAGCGGCGGTGAGCAGTTCATCACCGTCGAGGACTCCATGAGTCACGTGCACGCCTCGGCCGGGCGCCGGGAACCGGCGTCGAAGCACCTGCTCAGCGAGGTGGCGATCCTCAGCAGGCTCGCCCGCCGCACGCTCGGGGACCAACTTCCTGTTCCCTGGGAGGACTTCGAGGCGGACTACGGGCACATCCGCGAGCGGGTCTCCCGGGTCGTGCCGGGCTTCCACAACTTCAACGCCCGAGCGGCGAAGCCGGGCGGCTTCGGCCTGCCGAACCCGGTCAACGACGGCGTCTTCCCCACGCCCAGCGGCAAGGCGCTGTTCACCTGCAACCAGTTCGAGATGCTCCGCGTCCCGGCGGGGCACCTGATGCTCCAGACGCTGCGCTCGCACGACCAGTGGAACACCATCCCCTACACGACGAACGATCGCTACCGCGGCATTCACGGCTCGCGCCGCATCGTCATGGTCAACCCGGCCGACCTGCGTGCCCTCGGCCTGGACGACGGCGCGCGGGTCGACGTGGTGGGCGTCTGGCGGGACGGAACCGAGCGCCGCGCGGAGGACTTTCGGCTGGTCTCGTACTCCACACCACCCGGCTGCGCCGCCGCGTACTACCCGGAGGCCAATGTCCTCGTACCCCTGGACAGCGTGGCCGACCAGAGCAACACCCCGACGTCCAAAGGGATCCTGGTCCGCTTGGAGCCGCGCACATCGGGGGCGGACGTCGCTCAAGGACGCTGAGGGTGAAGGACCTCGATGGCGAAGGGGGTGAACATCACCGGCCCACGCAGGCCGTAGGAGGAGGTGCGTGAACTGGTCTTCTTGTAGTGCGTCACGGCGTTGCGCAAGGTCGTACGCACGACCACGCGCACCTCGTTGGCACCGGCCTTCAGCTGTTCGGTGACGTCCCAGGTGACGTCGGAGGTTATTTGGGTGCCCACCAGGTCACCGTTGAGGCGGATCTCCGCAGCGCCCTCGACAGTGCCCAGGTTCAGTTGCACGCCCTGGCCGCTGCCCAGCCAGGTGCCCGGGACGGTGAGGGTGCCCGTATAGGTGCCGACGCCGGATTCTCCCGCGATCTGCTCGCGGTCGCGCCAGTCCCACAGGGGGAACGTGCCGGACAAGGTGGGGATGTCGATGGTCTTGGGGCCGTCCGGTGTCACGGCCTCGACGGACAGGCGCCAGGCGAAGGGGCCCGGACGGGCGGTGTCCATACGCGCTGGCCGAGCGGTCACCGCGACACGGCGACCATCGCTCAGGGTGAAGCTTCGCGTGCCGGCTTCCGCGGTGTGCAGCTCGATCCGGCCGTCCACCATGCGCAGGTCCGCGGCCAGGTCGGAGTCGACCACGTGCACCGGAGCGGACGCGCTCGTGTCGAGAGCGAGGACGCGTGTCTCCTGAGGGTGCAGACGCGTGGGAATCAAGGTGCGTCCGTGCTCGTACCTGTACTGGGCCGCGGGCTCGATCGTGCCGTCCCACAGACGCAGCACGGACACGGCGCCGGTGCCCTCCATCGCGGGAGTGAACTCCACGACACTGCCGGTGGGGTTGTACAAAAAGAGGTAGCGCACTCCGTGGGCGTACCGCAGCTGGCTCAGGACGTGCGCGTCGTTCCACCGGACGCGCGGAAGCACCTTGCGTTCCTGCAGTGCCTGCAAGACGTCCGCCTGCGTCTTCGCCGTGACGGCGGCCGGGCCGCGCAGGGCCCGCCTGATGGACTCGGCCACCTCGCGATCGGCGCTGCGGCCCGCCCGATAGACGGTGTCACGGCGGGGCGGCTCGCCGACGAAGACGACGGTCACGCCGGCCGCCACGGCACGTTCGACGGCCCGAGCCGCCTCCAGGGGCAGCGCCCGTTCGTCGATGACCAAAGCCCGGTACTGCGGTCCTGACGGGCAGAGCACCTTCTTGCCGACGGCTGATTCCTCGGCGAGCCCGACCGGGTCGATGTACTGGAGGGAGTATCCGTGGCGTTCCAGCGCGAGCGTGTCGAACAGGGCTGCCGGCTGGGTGCCTTCGTCGGAGGAGAGACGGGCCGCCGTCGTCAGGAAACCGTCCCGGTAGACGGCGACATCCGTGCGCGGCGAACCCGACTCCAGGACGAGTGCTCCCCGCGCCCAGTACTCGGTCGTCCTGCTCAGCGCCGGCCACTGCGGATTGTGGCGGTCGTTGAAGCTGTCGAGGTTGTCGCCGAACCGGTACTTCCCGGGCCAGCCCGCGCCCTCACTCATGTACTGGAAGCCGTGCAGGAACGGCTGCGTAATGCCTGCCGCCCACTCCTTGTCGATTATTGCCTTGTAGTCGCCCGGAGTGATCTGGTGGCACTGCTCGGGCTGCGCACCCAGCTCGGTCGACACCTTGAGCGCACCGCCCTGATGGGCGCCTCCCACGACCGTTCGCTGCCAGTCCAGGGCATAGCGCCATCCGTAGTTGCGGATGTCGGTGGGGAAGCGGTCGCCGGAGTTGTAGGACTCACCCTCCACCCGGCCGCCCGCACGGGCGAGTTCACGGAAACTGCGGATCGGCTCCAGATCCTGTCCGTACGCGGCCTGCGTCTTGTACGTCATGCCGTAGCCGCGCGCCCACTGCTGGAACGGCTTCAGATGGTTGTCGACGTAGAGGTCGGTGATCAGACGGTAGTAGTCGGCGCGCACCTTCCCGCCCCCTCCGTCGGGCAGGTCGAAGTCGGCCACAGGGGGCTTGGCCGGCACCCAGTAACGACTCATGCCGTGCTGGAACATCAGAGGGAGATAGGCGGCCATGTCGTATCCACGGCGTCGCTTGAACTCTTCCGGGAACCCGGGCGCCCAGAACAGCGAGTCCGCGTCCAGTTCGAGTGAGTCCTCGAAGAAGTCACCCCCGCACTTCTTGAGCGCTTCGACGTTGTCCTTGCCCACCTGGTGCTCGTCAAGGTAATCGGTGGCCTTGCGTGCCGCTTCGGCGTCGAAGACGCTCGTCACCCCGCGCTCACCCTCGCGGCGCCAGAAACCGAAGACGATCCAGTCGCCCGCACCGGGTGCCTGCCACGTCAGTTTCCCGTCGACGACATCGCCGGTGACATCGAGCAGCGAATCGGCGGCCAGGACCGTCGACTTGGACGGAACCTTGATCGGTGTCCCGTACGGCGGGCGTTCGTTCTCCGGCAGGAGCTCGGCTGCGGGCCCCCGTTCGAGGACCCGGGCGACGGTGGCCGCGACCAGCTGCGCCTTCCTCTTCTTGTCCGGGTCGTCGAAGGGCCACGGCACCTCGCCGGAGAAGCGGCCGTCGCTCGCGTCCGCGCGGCCGTACTGGACTTCCTGCTGGGCATATCCGGAGCCGGCTCCGGTGTTGGGCGTCTGCACCGGCCAGTTGGCACCCATCGTCATGCTGACGCGCAGGTCGAGGGAGGCGGCGGCGTCGAGAACGGCGCGTAGGTTCTCGCGCTGCTCGCCGCTGGCCCAGGAGTCGGTCGAGTACGCGATCTCGACCTCGCCGAAACCGGCCTTCGCGATGGCCGTGGCCTCCCGCACGCTCTCCTCGACCGACAGCGGCGCGGACCACCACCAACGCACGGCAGGTCTGTGCCGCACGGACGGACTCTTGAAGGCTTGCGCGGTGATGGCGGTGGGAAGCCGGCCCGAGTTCGCGGCCTCCACCTGCTCGGCCCTTGCCGCCGACACGGCCTCACTCTGCTGTGCCGCGTGTGCCTGACCGGCTCCGGAGACCGCGGCGGTGGTCGCGGTGGCGGCGCCGGCCGCGAAGAGGGATCTGCGGGAGAGTATGGCCATGTCTGCCTCGATTCCTGCGAAGGCTGTGGGGGAGGGGTGGGCAGTGTTCCGGTGCTCGCAGCGGAGGTGAAGCGGCTGCGAGGGTGGACGAGTTGAACGTTTCAATTTTGGGTCGAGAGTGCACGGCGTACGGTCCGTGTGCTCTGCACGGCGGCCAGTCCGGTCACGCGGGGGATGTGGGCGGCCTCAGCGGTAGATCGAGCCAGGCGAGAGCGACGTCGCGGCCCATGTGCGAGGTGTCCTGGGCGGCCCGGCCGTCGTAGAAGACCGCGAGCTTCCCCTTCGACGGGAGCACGGACGGAAGCCCGATGACGAAGGGCGACCAGGCACAGTTGTTGCGGTCGAGAACGACCGCCTTGTCCGCGGGGTCCCAGTGGAGGAGGTCCCGGGTCCAGTAGACCCAGATCGCGTCGGTGTATTCGCCGTGCTCGTCGAGGCCGACATGGTTGGTGAACAGGAACCAGGTGTCGTGGGCGGGCTCGTAGTACAGCGAGGAGTTCTCGATCTGTTCGGTGAGCGGCACGACGGGCCGGTCGTCGATCTGCCAGGGGCCGCCCAGGTCCCCGGTCCGCGCGAGGCCGATCGTGCGCAGGGTGGCGCCGGTCGAGTCGAGTGCGGAGGCGCTGAAGAACTGCAGGAACTCACCACGGTGGCGGACGACGTGGCCCGGACTCGCCGTCACCGAGTAGTACGTGTCGGCCTTCGGCCTGAACGGGATCACGTCAGGTGTCTTGGTCCAGGGGCCCGCCGGTCCTGACCCCCGGGCCTTGAGCGTGAGGTAGGGGAAGGCGGGGACGCGGTCCGGCGGCGGGCTGGTGTGCGGAGTTCCCAGATAGAACATGTGCCAGTCGCCGGGCCCGTTGCGATAGGTGACGCCGTAGCCGGCGGAGCCGCTGTCGTCGGCGCCGGGCGCGCCCAGATCCAGGACCGGACCGTGCTTGGTCCAGCTCCGGCCGTCCTTGCTCGTCGCCAGCGCCGCGAGCCAGCCTCGGTCACCGGCCGCGTCGTAGTTCATGTAGAGGGTGCCGCCTGCTCGGTACACCCACACGTCGCGGGCGCCCAGACCATCGCCGGCGTCCGGACTGCCGCCGTGTCGCAGGACGGGGCCTTCGTCCTGCGCTTCGAGCCGTAGGGTCGCCGTCGGACGGCCGTCGGGGTACGACGGCGTCCATCGGTCTCGCCCGACAGCCGCCGCAGCGGCGCCAGGCGCGGCAGGTGTCAGGGGCAGGGCGGCGGCAGTTGCGGCCGCCCCGGCGGTCAACAGACGGCGGCGGCTGAAGGGGGCCGGCCGTTCGTCTGGTTGCTCGGTCATATGGATCACGGTCCCTGTGGGGTCGCTGGGCGCCGGCGAGTGCAGGGGGCGACGGTGGGGGCCGGAGGAGTCGCGTCTTCGTCCCGGAGTCGCCTGTAAAACGTTTCAACTCGACGAAGGTAGGCACCTGCTGTCACAACGTCAACCCTCTGTCGCAGGCAACTCGTTGAGGCATTCCCGAACCACCACCGCACGGCTTCTCTAGTCAGGCCGACGCGGCGCGGGCACCGCGAAGCGCAGGATGCGCCGCCAGGCCGAGCCGTACTGGCGCCGCAACGGCCCGGTGACGTACGGGATGTCGTGCTTCTCGCACAGTTCACGCACCCGAGGGGCGATCTCCGCATAGCGGTTGCTGGGCAGATCGGGGAAGGCGTGGTGCTCGATCTGGTGGCCAAGGTTTCCGCTGAGAATGTGGAAGAGCCGTCCGCCGTCGATGTTCGCTGAGCCCTGGATCTGCCGCAGATACCACTGCCCGCGCGTCTCGCCCTCGATGTGTTCCTCGGTGAACGTCTGGACGTCCCCGGGGAAATGGCCGCAGAAGATGATGGTGTGCGACCACAGATTGCGCACGGTGTTGGCCGTGAGGTTGCCCAGCAGGCACGGCACCGCCGAGGGGCCCGCGAGCAGCGGGAAGAGTACGTAGTCCTTGGCGAGTTGACGGGTGGCCTTGGCGGCGAAACCGGTCAGGTCGGCCAGGAACGAACGCCATGACTTGGAGCCCGAGGCGACCGAGTCGGGCTCCAGGTCGTACAGCGCGATGCCCCACTCGAAGAGGGGCGCGAGGACGAAGTTGTAGAGCGGCTGGGCGAGATGACGCGGCTGCCAGGGCTGGTCGGCACTCATCCGGAAGATGATGTACCCGAGGTCCCGGTCGCGGTCGACGACGTTGGTCCAGGTGTGGTGCAGATGGTTGTGGGTGTGCTTCCAGGCCGCGGCGGGCGTCAGGAAGTCCCACTCCCAGGTGGACGAGTGGATCGCCGGGTCACCCATCCAGTCCCACTGGCCGTGCAGGATGTTGTGGCCCAGCTCCATGTTCTCCAGGATCTTGGCGATGGAGAGCATGGCGGTGCCCGCCGCCCAGGCGGGTGGAAAGAGGGAGAGCGCGAGCGCGGCCCGGCCCCCCGCTTCCAGGCCGCGGTGGGCGGCGATCACCGTACGGATGTAGCGGGCGTCGTCGGCGCCGCGCGCGGCGATGACCTCGGAGCGGATCCGGTCGAGTTCGTCCCCGAGTTCCTTCTCCAGGTCCTTGCCGGGCTCTGCCTCGGTGGCGGCGAGAGGGGTCGCAGTCACAGGGGTCTCCTTGTGTGGCTAGACGTCGAGGGACACCGGTCCGGCCGCGGCCGAGACGCAGGTCTGGATCAACTGGCCGGTCCGGTCGCTGATGTCGCCGGTCCGGAGATCGCGCACGCGCCCGTACGTCAGTGGAAGGAGGCAGCCGAAGCAGATGCCCCGCCTGCATCCGTACGGCATCGGCACCCCGGCGAGTTCGCCGACGGCGAGGAGCGGGGTCGACGCGTCCGCGGCGATCTCCGCCCCGGAACGGGTGAACAGCACCCGGCCGCCGGGGGCCGCGTCGAGGTCCGGCGGGAGGACCGGAGCAAGCTGGAAACGCTCCACGTGCAGCCGTTCACGCAGGCCCGCACGCTCCCAGCGGTCCTCCAACGCGTCGAGCAGGGCAGCCGGACCACACGCCCAGCTCTCACGCTCGCGCCAGTCGGGACAGAGCCGCTCCAGGGCGTCCGGGGTAAGCCTGCGGTGTGGCCGGGTGTGATGCTCGTCGTAGGTCAGCCAGCTCAACCGCCTCTGAGCCGCGTGCAGTTCAGCGCTGAAGATGCTGTCCCGCGCGCGGGGCGCGCTGTGCAGCAGGACGACGTCGGGGTGCGGGGCCCGACGGCGCATGAGGGCGCGGAGCATGCCCATCACCGGGGTGATGCCGCTGCCCGCGGTCACGAGCAGGATGCGGGACGCAAGACTGTCCGGGAGGACGAAGTCTCCTTGTGCCGGGCCGAGTCGGAGCACCGTACCCGGCGGCGTCCGGTGGGCCAGGCGCGGGGAGACCCTGCCACCGGGCGCAGCTTTGACGGTGATCGTCAGCAGGCCGTCCGCCCGGCCCGGCGCGGAAGTGAGGGAGTAGGTGCGCCAGTGCCGTACGCCGTCCATCTCGACGCCGATCGGCAGATACTGCCCGGCTCGGTGGCCGGACCATCCTCGGCCGGGCCTGAGGGTGAGTGTGGTGGCGTCCGGGGTCTCCGGGCGCACCGCTGTCACCCGGCCCGCGGGACAGTGCGCGTCGAGCAGGGGATCGATCAGTCCGAGATAGTCGTCGGGGGCGAGCGGGCTGGTCAGCCAGGAGGTGGTGGCGGTCAGCAGGCTGCTCAGCGGGGCCGGTAACGCAGGCATGGCACGGGTTCCTCTCGTCACGCGGCACGAGGGGTGTCGCGTACGTCGAGTCGTCCCGGGCCCGGCTGGGACCACGTAACCACGCCCGTGCGAACGGGCGCACGACCAGGAGGCCGTATCCCGCCAAGCGCGATCTGCGGAGCGTCGTGGACGGCTTCCACCGCGGCGCGGTGGTCTGCGGGGACAAGCCCTGATCGACCGGCCGGGAATGGCCGGATGATGCTGCCCAGGTGCGGTGTCGTCGCGTTCGTACGTCGTGGGGCGTCGGCGGGTGCCTTGTGGCACTTCCAGCACAAGCCCCCGCAGCCGTTCCGGTGGCTGCGGGGGCTTGTGGCGTGGTGGCGTACGGTGTCCTGCTTCCGCGGTGCGCCACCGGTGTGCGGCGCGGCGCGGTTCGGGCCGGTGTTCGTGAGCGTCAGTCCTGGCTTCTCCTGCCCTCGTAGCGTTGCACCCAGTACGCCGTCCGGTCCAGGTAGGCGTTCTCCGCCGCCTCACCCGTTTTTCCGTACGCGCCCTCGAAGGTCAGATAGCCGTGACCGGCCGGCGGTGAACTGTCTGCGGGCTCGATGGAACTCCCCTCGTGCCACTCGTTGAAGGACGTCACCGACACCCAGGCGGGGGAGCCGCCGATGGCCGGGTCCAGGGCGTTGTTCCACTGTTTGTCGTACGCCGCTCCGCCTGCGCGGTCGAGGGTGGGGGTCGTGTTGCCCGGGACCGCCCGGTCGTCGATGTAGCCGGGAGCGACCGACGGGGCCCAGATCAAGTCGTGGGCACGGGCGTAGTCGCCGGCCTGCTTCCAGCCGGGGGCGGTGGCGCCCGCGATCCCGTCGTACGTGTACATCCCGGAGAAGTGGGCGATCTTCGTGGTGTCGGTCGTCTGGGCGAGCACGATGCTGCTGTCCGTCACCTCGTCGAGCGCGGTCCAGTCGGTGATGCGCAGGCTTTCGAAGACGTAGAACGCGGGTCTGTCGCCGTGCTCGGCGGAACGGTAGAAGGCGGGGTGGCTGCTGTAGGTGTCGTTGATGTACTTGATGTCGGACACCGTGGAGGCCGCGGTTCGCCCCGAGTACGGCTCCAAGTGCCAGGCCACCTTGACGCCTTCCGCGGCGGCCGCGTCCAGGACGCCCTTGGCGAGCTGGTCCTCGGATCCGCCACGGCCCCACCAGCTGTAGACGATGACTCCGGCGCCGGATCTCCTCACCTCCTTCATGTGCTGGGCGACGGCGCCTCTCATGTCCCCGGAGTCGTAGGGGCCGAGCGCGGGGTAGTAGTCGGCGCCGATGTCGTCGGGCGGGGTGTGACCGCCCTGGGGCCAGTGGCGCCAACTTCCGTTCACGGCCGGGCTTCCGTACCACGGGTAGTAGAAGAGGTGGACGTTCTGCGATCCCTCCGCCGTGCCGCCTCCCGTATCGGGCGCGCAGTCGCCGGGTGCCTGCCCCGCGGCGTAGCGGACCGCGCCGAGCAGCAGGGTGCGGAAGGCGGGATCGGCGTACGACTCGGCGGTGTGGCCGAGGCCGGTGTAGAAGGAACGGCCCTTGCCCTGCGCGTGGCACCAGGTGATGGGGTGGTCGCCCGCCATCTCCCCGCCGCTGTAGGTCGATTCGTCCAGGCTCTGCAGGACGTGGACGTTGGAGCGGGGGTTGGCGCGGTAGTTGTACCACTCGTCGGTGCGGGCCCAGGTGGCGCCGAGGTGGGAGGTCGCCGGGTGGGTGCGGTCCTCGTTGACGACGGTGGCCTTCTGAATGGCGGGATGGCTCTTGAACCAGGCCCCGACGAGCTGTCCGTAGTACGGCCAGTCGTACTCGGTGTCGGCCGCCGCGTGCACCCCGACGTAGCCGCCGCCGGAGTCGACGTACGACTGCAGGGCGCCCTGCTGGGCGCTGTTGAGGACATCGCCCGTGGTGCTGAGGAAGACCACGGCCTCGTATCCGGAGAGGTTGCCCTGGCTGAAGGCCGTGGCGTCCTCGGTGGCCGTGACGGTGAAGCCCTGCTCCCGGCCGAGGCGGCGCAGGGCCTCGATGCCGGCCGGGATCGAGTCGTGGCGAAAGCCCGCCGTCTTGGAGAAGACGAGGACGTCATAGGAGGCGGCGTCCGCCCGACCGCCGGTGTCCCGCGCGGACGCGGCCCGCGCGGACCCGGTCGGCGCGGTGACCGGCACGGCGAGAGCGGCGGTCAGTGCGAGGGCGAGCACGGCGGGTGCGCGGCGCAGCCGCCTCAACGCTCTGCTCATGTCTCTCATGGCTGCCGCCCCTTCTGCGCGGTGGTGGCGAGGGTGAACGCGTCGACGTCGAAGAGATTGCCCTGACCGCTCGGTCCCTTGAAGACCAGCACGAGGTCCGTGGTCCCCGAGGGCGCCGCGGACAGGTTCGCCGTGACGTTCTGGTAGTTCTCCCAGCCGCCCGTCACGGGCACGGCCACCGAGCCGAGTCGCGTGCCGGTCGGTGAACCGGCGCGGATCTCGATCGTGCCCCCTGCGCCGCCCGATGCGATGCGGGCGGTGAACGACTTCGCGTCGGCGAGTGCGTAGGGCTTGAAGGAGATCCAGTCGCCGTTGTCGGTGAAGCCGACCGTGTTGGCGCCTTCCGCGGCGCCGTGCCCGGCTATCTGGATGCCCGACTGGGCGGTGAAGTGCTCGGCCTGCCGGTGGCGCGGCTGCAGCGTCCGGCGGCTGTGCGTGGTCAGACCGGCCTTGTCGGTGTACTCGGCGTCGAAGACCCCGTACAGATTGGCCGCGCTGTCGTGCTCGCCGTCGGCCGGCACCGTGATGCTTCCGCTGCAGCCGTTCTTGGACGTGATGGCGTGCGAGTGGCTGTCGTGCCCGAGGAGATAGGTGACCTTGACCTTCGCGCAGTCGATCGCGCCGTCCTCCGGGTCGCTCACCGAGACCTCGAAGGGCACGGTGTCGCCGAAGGAGAACAGCATTCCGTCGGGGGGCCGGCGCAGGGAGACCGTGGGCGCGGTGTTGCCCGCGGTCACCACGAGGCTGGCGCTGCCGGTCAGGCCCTGGGGATCCTTGACGGTCAGCGTCGGCCGGTAGGTCCCCTTCGTGGTGTACGTGTGTGAAGGGCTGGCCTGGGTCGAGGTGGACCCGTCGCCGAAGTCCCAGGAGTAGCTGAGGGACTGCCCTTCGGGATCGGAGCTGCCCGCGGAGGAGAACTGCACGGTCAGCGGCACGGCGCCGGAGGTCTTGTCCGCGGCGGCCTTGGCGATCGGGCTGCGGTTGCTGCCGCCGAGGTATTCGATGCGGTACAGGGCCTGGTTGTTGCTCCCGGTGCCGTAGTCGAGGACGTACAGGGCGCCGTCCGGGCCGAAGTCGCTGTCCATGATCTGGGTGCCGGTCCACGGGAAGTCCTCGATGGCGCCCCGGGACCCGTCGGACTTCACCTCGATCGACTTGATCCATTTGCGGCCGTACTCGGTGGCGAGGAAGCGCCCGTCGAGGGACTGCGGGAACTTCACCGACGATTGCAGATCAGGGTCGTAGCGGTAGACCTCGCCGCCCATGGGGGACTCGGATCCGGAACCCAGCTCGGGCGGCGACCCCTCCCAGCCGTACTTGATCCAACTGTCCTTCGCCGGAGGCAGCTTGGCCTGTCCGGTGTTGCGGAACGAATCGTTGGCCGGACCGCCCGCGCAGTCGTACTTGGCGCCGGACGGACCGCTGGGGAAGGTGTAGGCGTTGTACGTCTCGGCGCCGGTGTTCGTGCCGGTGCAGTACGGCCAGCCGAAGTTGCCCGGGGCGGTGATGCGGTCGAACTCCACCTGGCCGCCGGGGCCCCGGTTCGCGTCGCCGCCGCCGGCGTCGGGTCCGTAGTCGCCGAGGTAGACGACGCCGGTCTTCTTGTCGACGCTGATGCGGAACGGGTTGCGGAAGCCCATCGCGTAGATCTCGGGCCGGGTGTTCGCGGTGCCGGGAGCGAAGAGATTGCCGGCGGGGACGGTGTAGCCGCCGGCCGCCGTCGGCTTGATGCGCAGCACCTTGCCGCGCAGGTCGTCGGTGTTGCCGGAGGAGCGCTGGGCGTCGAACTGCGGGTTGCGGTCGGTCCGTTCGTCGATGGGCGCGTAGCCGGAGGAGTCGAACGGGTTGGTGTCGTCGCCCGTGCTGAGATACAGGTTCCCGGCGGCGTCGAAGTCGATGTCCCCGCCCACGTGGCAGCACTGGCCGCGGTCGTTTGCCACTTGGAGCACGACCTTCTCGCTGGCCATGTCGAGGGTCTTGTCGGCCTTGAGCGTGAACCGCGAGAGGTTCAGATGCCCCTTCCACCGCTCGAAGTCGGCGGCGGTTCCGGTGGCAGGCGCGTCACCGGACGGAGTGTCGAGCTTGGGCGAGTAGTAGACGTACACCTGGCGGCTGGAGGCGAAGTCCGGGGCTGCGGATATGCCCTGCAGCCCCTCCTCGTCGTGGGTGTAGACGTCCAGCTTTCCGGCCTGGGTGGTGTTCCCCGCGGCGTCGGTGTATCTGACCGTGCCGTCACGGGCGGTGTGCAGCACCGAACGGTCGGGCAGCACGGTGAGGGACATGGCTTCACCCAACTCGGCGCCACCTGAGGCCAGTTGCACCTGTTGGTAGTCCGCGGCCGGGATGTCCCGGGTGTCCGCGCCCGCGGAGACGGCGGCGGAGACGGTGAGCCCGGACAGCGTGAGTGCGAGTGCGGTGAGCAAAGTGAGCCCTGTACGAGGGCGTGGGGACATGGGGCATCCTCCTGACGCTTGGGGGTGTGTCAGGCAGGGCGCGCGCCGGCCGCGCTTGCTGCGGTGATGGAGAGCTGGTGAGCGCGTACTGAAGTGACTGAAGTACGGACTGGCGTGCCGATGCACGCGTGAATTGCGCATTCGGCACAGAAAATTGCGCAGAAGTGCGAGCGCTTTGCATCCTGGCGACGCCGCATCAATTTGTCAAGGCCGTGTCAAAATGCACGTCGGGCGCAGCTCTTGGGCGCCGGAATCGTCTGCACCATGGGGGAGTCGGCTACGCGGTGAGCGGGACCGCGATCGGCACGGGCCAGGGGTCGGCTCAACCTCGCCCACCGTGCTGGGTGCCGCGAAGCTCAGTGGCTGTTCAGTGGCTTGCCGTACTTCTGGGCCGTGGTGAGATACGGGAGGCCGAGTGTGCGCGGCGAGAAGGCCGCCGAGCCGTCGGCCGAGCCGCTGGGGAGGAGCCACGCAGCGCCCAGGGAGGCGTTCTCGCCAGGGGATCCGACCGTGACGTCCGGTCCGCCCTTGGCGTTGTAGTCGGCCGACGAGACCGCCGCGCCGAAGGAGTCGTTGGCCTCGGCGACGCCCGGGACACCGGGCGTGTCCTGGTTCCAGGCCACGGAGGTGGCAGCGCCGCCCGCGTCGAGGAGCCCCCGAGCGCCGCCGCGCAGCAGCCAGGCGGCGCCTGCCCCCGCCTGGCTGGCGATGGCCTCACCGGGAGCGCCCGCGATCAGGTCGTCGCGGCCGTCGCGGTTGACGTCGGCGACGGCGAGGGCGGCGCCGAAGCGGTCGCCGTCCTCGGCCACCCCCGGGACGCCCGCCGTGTCCTGGTTGAGGCTCTGGGTGCGGGTGCCGAACGAGCCGCCGTCGGCGCTTCCGTAGTGGAGGTGGATGCCTCCCCCCTTGGCGAGCTTTTCCGGACCGCAGGGGTCGTCGATGTTCTCGTCGGCGATCTCACGGCATTCGCCGAGCGCCAGGTCGTCGTGGCCGTCGCTGTCGAAGTCGCCTGCGGCCAGCGCGGTCACGCCGGCGTTGTCCGTGTTCCAGAAATTGACCATCTCGGCCCGGTCGGCGTCCCACTTCCACAGGCGCACATGGGACTGCGTGTTGTGCTCGACCGCGGTCCAGTACGCCACGGCGAGGTCCGGCGTGCCGTCGCTGTCGAAGTCGCCGGTGGTCAGGACGGGGGCGCGGCCACCCATGGGCGCGGCGACGACCGTGGTGACCATGCTGTCTTCACCCTGGATGACACGAGCGACGACCTTGTCGGTGCCGCCGATCACGATCGCCTTGTTGTCGCCGCCGGTCAGGTGGTCCGCCGCGACCGATGTTCCGTACGCAGCCGACGGCGAGGGGCCGGTCAAGACGGTCGACGCCGGTCCAGGTCCGCTCGTCGAACCACCAACGGCGATGACCATGCCCGCGTCCGTGCCGCGGTCGGTGACGTCCTCGCCGGGGACACCGGCGAGCAGTTCCGCGATGCCGTCGCCGTTGAGGTCCGTCAGGGCCACCGAAGCGCCGAAGCGGTCGCCCGCCTCAGGGGAGCCGGGGACCTCGGGGGTGGCCTGGGTGACACGGATGCTGCCGTGGGCGCCGACGCCCTTGGGGCCGCCCCAGACGACGTTCACGTACCCCGCCTTGGCCCGGCCGTCGACGGTCCCGTCCGGTACGCCGACGGCGAGGTCCGCGTAGCCGTCGCCGTTGAAGTCGCTCGTGGTGCCGGGGGGTGCGGCAGCGGTGGCACCGGAGGGGAGCACGAACCCGGCGGTGACCGCGGCGGCTGCGATGGCGCACGTCAGGATGCGGCGGCTGTGTGGCACGGAGGCGCCCCTTCGGTCGACGGAGTACGTGTCTGTCTGGTGTGACCGTCGAAGGGCGGAGCTGGTTGTACCGAGTTCACGGGTTGTTGGTGCCGGGTTCACGGTGGGCGGCGGCCGGGCGCGGCGGCGTTGCCGATCGGATCGTCCGGTGTCCGACCGGGTGCTGCCGCCGGCCGATGCACCGGCCTTCCGGTCGCGATCACGCTTCGCGTCCCGTCTGTCGCCGTCAACTTCGGTGGACGCGTGTTGACTTCCCTCTCTAGTGCAGATTCACTAGAGCCGTACTGGTGGCATCGCACTATGCGGTAGTGATGCCACAGCTGACGACCGAGGGCTTCTCTGCAGGACGGGCTCGTGGGACCGCTACGCGCCGCACGTGAGCACGGAAGGGCGTGGGATGCTGTGACCGTTTACCCGTTCACGTCGCATGCCGCTGTTCACTCGGGCATCGCGCGAGTAACTCTCGCGGGTGAGCTCGACTGGGACACCGGCTCCCATGTCCGGGAGGCGGTAGCGGCCTGTCTGGCGAAGCAGCCGACGACTCTCTGCCTCGATCTGTCCGGCATTTCCTTCTGCGACTGCGCCGGCCTGAGTGCTCTGCTCAGGGCGCGGATGTCCGTACTTCGCGCGGGCGTGGGTCTCGTCGTGGAAGGAATCGGGGCCCAGCTGGCAGAGCTGCTCTGCCTGATCGGGGCAGACGGCATCCTCACCGACGACAGCACGTACACGAATCCGGAGCCGGCTCGCTGCGCTCCGGACCCGGTCGCACATCGCCGTGGTGGAGCGGCAGCCATCGCCGAGTCGCCGCTCCGGGGCCTTCTGGGATGATCGTGCGGTCCCCCACCTGCAAGGATGCGCCCATGCCTGCTCCCTCCCCCCACAGCCGCCCGGTCAGAATCCTGTTGGTGGAGGATCACGACATGGTGGCCGAGGCGATCTGCCTCGCTCTGGAGCGTTCACCCGATCTGCAGATCGTGGGGCGCGCGGCGTCGGTGGCGTCGGCATTGGCCGACGCGCGGCGCTGCGAGCCGGACGTCGTTCTGCTCGACCGACGGCTGCCGGACGGTGACGGGGTCGCCGCCATCGCCGATCTGCTGGCACTCATACCGGACGTGCGCGTCCTGGTCCTGGCGGGCGAGGGCAGCGGGTCGGTGGCCGCGCGCGTCGCGGAGCGGGGCGGAGCCGGCCTGATCCTCAAGGCCCGCGGCCTGAGCGAACTGGAGGACGCCGTTCGTCGGGTGGCAGCGGGTGAGGTGGTGTTCAGCCAGGATCTGCTCGGCGACGTACTCGGACGGCTGACCGGCAGAGCGCCGAGTCTCGGTGCGAACCTGACTCCGCGCGAGCGGGAGGCTCTTGAGCTCCTGGGGGAGGGGCGCACCACCGGGGAGATCAGTGATCAGCTGGGGGTCGCTCTCAACACGGGGCGCAACCACGTCCAGCGGGTGCTGGAAAAGCTCGGAGCACGTTCCCAGCTGGAAGCCGTGACCATCGCGCGACGCGAAGGGCTCCTCACATGACGCGGGAGCCGCGGCAGGGGAGGCGGGCGCGGAAGCAGGCGGCGCCGATGACGGATGCCGCTTTCACACTCCTGGTCCAGGGGGTGCTGGACTACGGCATCTTCATGCTCGACCCGCAGGGCTTCATCATCAGTTGGAACGCGGGGGCGGAACGGATCAAGGGATACAGGGCCGAGGACATCGTCGGAGAGCACTTCTCGGTCTTCTACCCGCCTGAGGACCAGGCGTCGGGCAAGCCGCAATGGGAGCTGGAGACCGCTGTCGCCGACGGCAGGCTGGAGGACGAGGGCTGGCGCATCCGCCAGGACGGCTCCCGGTTCTGGGCGAACGTGGTCATCACCGCCTTGTGGGACGAGAGCGGCGTACTGCAGGGATTCGGCAAGGTCACCCGCGACATGTCCGAACGGAGGGCAGCACAGCACGCCCTCAGCGAGCGACGGCGGCTGTTCGACCACCTGGTCCAGGCACAGGAGACGGAACGACGCCGCATCGCGTGGGACGTCCACGACGACTCCATCCAGGCCATGGTCGCCGTCGGGATGCGGTTGGAACTGCTGGCGGATCGGGTGCCGGAGTCGTATGCGGCGGAGCTGCAGCGCCTGGACGCGTCGGTGCGCGAGGCGATCGGCAGCCTCCGCGGTCTGACGTTCCGGCTTCATCCCTCCGGGATCGAGAGGCATGGCCTGGTCGAAGGGCTTTCCACGCACTTGGACGACGTCGTGGGTTCCTCTTGGGGGATGGGCTACTCGTTCGAGCACCAGCTGGACCGTGAACCCACGCCCGAGACGGCCATCACCATCTTCCGCATCGTCCAGGAAGCACTGCTGAACGTGTACAAGCATGCGCGCGGCAGCAGAGTCGACGTCAGTGTCTCGTCGGCCGATGGCGGCATCGTGACGCGCGTCGTGGACGACGGAACGGGCGCGCCGATGTCCCGGGACAGCGCCCGCGATCACTTCGGGGTCATCGAGATGCGGGAGAGGGCCGAGACGGCGGGAGGATGGTGGTCCGCACACAGCCGGCCCGGGACGGGGACGACGGTCGAGTTCTGGCTGCCGAACCCGCTTCCGATGCCGGCATCGACACCGCCGGGCGACGCGCCGTGACCGCAGCCGGCGTGCACGACTGCGCCCGTTCACCGCTCAGGGTGATCCTTTGCGATGACAACGTGATGCTCCTGGAGATCCTGAGCGAAGTCGTGCAGGCACAGCCCGATCTGGAGGTCGTGGGCACCGCGCGCGATGGTGAGCAGGCACTCCGGCTCGCGCACCGCCAGCGACCCGACCTCGTGGTTCTGGACGTCCGTTTCCCCGGTGGCGGCCCCACCATCGCCAGGGGCATCGCCCGGTGTTCACCGGCCAGCCGCGTTGTGGCGTTCTCCGCGTACGACGACAAGGGCTCCGTCGAGCAGATGAAGAGCGCGGGCGTTTTCGAGTACGTACTCAAAGGGGCGAGCAATCGGGAACTTCTCGCGGCTCTGCGCCGGGCGGCAGAACCGAGATGAAGGCCGGCTGAGCCGGGCTGTTTTTCGTTTGGATCAGCGCGCGGACCGGAGGAAGATTTCCGCGATGTGGCATCCGGCCCCGCGCGAAGGATGAAGCGATGACATTGCGTTCCGATGTGGCCGAGTTGCTGGCGGGGGCCGGCATCCTCGACGTGGACGTCGACGATGCCGTCGCGGACGAGCACGTGCGATCGTCCGCGTACCGACGCGTCGTCTCGGTGACCGCTTCCTCGCGGAGCCGTGACCTGGACCGCGCGATGGTGGCCACGATCCTGCGCGACCCCGACGCGATCGTGTCCAAGGGGGCGGTGGTCGACCTCGTGGACAGGATCGCGATGAAGGCGAGCGGTCCTGCCGAGTTCCGGCGGTGGTCGGCCGAGCTGCTGCCGGAGATCGACCGGCTCAAGGCGCAGGGGTGCCGCCAGTTCATCCGCCGCCGCATCCACGACTGGCTGTTCTACCTGTCCGTCGAGGACGGTCACGTGCCGACACCTGCCGAGTTGGCGAAGGCCACGGACTGGATGCAGCGCTTCCTCGCCGAGGTGTCGACGTCGTCGGTGGTACTCGCTTTGGTCGCCGAGTCAGCCAACACCAAGAAGACACGGAACATCGCGAAGAACCGAGCCGGAAGCCGCAAGCTGAAAGCGCGTTGAGTCGGCGGCAGTTGGCGGGCCGAGAGCGTGAGATCGTTGAAGGCCGTCCCCGAGGCCGCTGGACGACGTGGCGGAGACATTCGGGGGCATGGGGGTAGTCGGACCGCATGAGGCCGGGCTGAGTGGGAAGCAAGGCGGACGTATGGATCAGACACCGGACGATGACGGACGACAGGCGATGACCACCGGGTCCGCATCGGTTTCCCAGCTGTTCGAGGACAGCGAGGGGATCGCGCCCGCCCGCCATCTGGCCCGGGCCTTCCTGGCAGACGTGCGCTCCGCTCAGGGTCTTCCCGTGTCCAGCCGGGCCGCGAGCATGGTGGAACTGGTGGTCAGCGAGCTGGTGACCAACGCCCGCAAATACGCGCCAGGACCGTGTCTGCTGACCCTCGTGATGCGGGGCACCGTCATCGAGGTCACCGTACGGGACGGCAATACCGTCCTCCCCGAGGTTTCGGCGCCGGATCCTGCCCGCATCGGACAGCACGGCCTGGAGGTCGTGATGGCCGTGTCCCGGAACTTCCAGGTGTCCCCGGAACCGAGCGGCAAGCGCGTCACCGCGATGCTCGGGCTGGCGGACGACCTGGATGATCAGGATGGGCGTACGGCAGACCAGCTGTGACCCGATCCGCCCGGCAAGCCGGCGGTGCTTTATTCGGTTGCCGATCCCCGTGTCCGCACCCCACCATGGGCGAGACATCGGGAGCTGCCCGGTGCTCCGAGAGAGGAGGCACGACCGTGACCACGACTGTCCTCGGCCTGCCCGCAGACCGCCTCTCTTTCACCTCATGGAGCACCTCCAACGATGTCTCACGACAACCTCTCGCAGCAGCCCCAACACCTGGCGTTTCCTGACGACTTCACCACCGCCCCCTCCCGCGACGTCCCGCCGTCGGACGGCCTGGGCGGCGTCGACGACCGGTTCGTCTTCGACTTCCGTTCCTACGACGACCTCGAGGACGGCCAGCGCTGGTCGACCTGGCTCAGCGTCGAACCCCTCAGCCGAGGCCCCGAGCCGCTCCCGGACTGGGTGGTGACCTCCCAGGGCGCGATCGACACCGAGCTCGGCATCCTCAAGACCGGCAAGGAAGCCGACGTCCACCTCGTCGAGCGCGCCGACCCGCTCGACCCCGCGGCCGGTGTGGTCATGGCGGCCAAGCGGTACCGCTCTCCCGAGCACCGGACCTTCCACCGCGCCGCGTCCTACACCGAGGGCCGCTCGATGAAGCGTTCACGTGACGAGCGGGCCGTCAAGCGCAAGAGCACCTTCGGCCGGCAGGTCGCGGCAGGCGAGTGGGCCGTGGCCGAGTGGGGTGCGCTGGTGCGGCTCTGGAATCTCGGGCTGCCGGTTCCCTACCCGGTCCAGATCGACGGCACCGAGATCCTGATGGAGTGGATCACCGTCGTCGACGAGGACGGCGCCGTCGGGACCGCGCCCCGGCTCGCCCAGGTCCGACCCTCACCCGAGCTGTTGGCGTCGTACTTCGAGCAGCTCACCGATGCGCTCGCGACGATGGTGCAGAACGGCTTCGTGCACGGCGACCTCTCGGCGTACAACATCCTGGCGGCGGGCGAGCGGCTGGTCATCATCGACCTGCCACAGATGGTCGACCTGGTCGGCAACCTCAACGGGATGGCCTTCCTCCAGCGCGACTGCGCCAACATCTGCGGCTGGTTCCGCTCGCGGGGCCACGAGGCCGACGAGCACGCACTGTTCGCGGAACTGATGGCGCACGCTTTCAGCTAGGCGCCGGTCCTGCCCGCAGGCGTGTCGGCGGCCTTGAGTTGCTTCAGCCCTACGGGAGTGGTCTCGGCGAGCGGGAGGACCATGTCGGTGCCGGTGACTTGCAGCAGTCGCTGCACTGCCGAGTGCAGGGGCCCGGTGAGAACCAGTGGCCTGCCCTCTGCGCTGTGCTCGGTGAAAGTCTGGATGAGCTGGTTGAGGAAGGTGCTGTCGGCGAAGGTTACTTCCGACAGATCGATCAGCGTCGCGTCCGTCGAGGTGTCGTACAGCACCTGTGTGAAGACCTTGGTGACGTCGGCGAGACTGTCCAGGTCCACGTCACCGAACGGCGTGATCACCGCCACACGTTCCTGCTGGTCAAGACGTACGTTCGCGCTGCCTGATGTCATGCACAGCACCCTTGCACACGGCTCGTCCCGAACGCACCCCGCCTTCCGCCACTCATGGTGGCGGAAGGCGGAAGAGCATGCGCAAGGTGCGGAACCGGCCTAGCCGTTGGTCATCAGACCGGTGCGGAGGTTGGCCACCACGCGGGTAAGCAGCCGCGAGACGTGCATCTGCGAGACACCGAGCGTTTCGCCGATCTGCGCCTGGGTCTGCTCCTCCACGAACCGCAGGTGGATCAACGTGCGCTCACGCTCGTCCAGGCCGGCGATGAGCGGGGCCAACGAGTTGAAGTTGTCGATGAGTTCGTAGGAGCCCTCTTCGAAGCCGATGAAATCGGCCAGCGCGGTGTCGGAATCCTCGGTCCCGCTCGTCACCGCGGCGTCCAAGGACGAGGCGTTGTATCCGTTGGCCGCCATCTGCGCCTGGGCGACCTCGGAGGGCTCCAGCTGCATCAGTTCCGCAAGCTCGGCCGTGGACGGGTTGCGCCCCAGACGGGTGCGCAGTTCCTCGGTGGCCTTGGACAGTTCGATGCGGGCTTCCTGGAGACGCCGGGGCACGTGCACGGCCCAGCTGGTGTCCCGGAAGAACCGCTTGATCTCCCCGGTGATGTAGGGGACGGCGAACGTCGCGAACTCGACCTCGCGGGACAGGTCGAAGCGGTCGATCGCCTTGATCAGGCCGATCGTGCCGACCTGGATGATGTCTTCCATCTCCTCCTGGCCGCGGTGGCGAAACCGGGAAGCCGCGTACTGCACGAGGGAGAGGTTCATCTCGATCAGTGTGTTGCGCACGTACTGGTACTGGTGCGTGCCTTCGTCCAACTGCCCGAGTCGGTCGAAGAACCGCTTGCCGATCTCCCGTGCGTCCTTCGGTGCGATGGAGGAGGGGTCCGCGTACGCCCGCTCGACGAGGTCCTCCTCGGCCTGAGCAGCCGTAGTCATTTCCTGCGCCGGCACGGTGATCATGCGCTTCGCCCCTCTGGTTGTTCCGATCGTGCTGTCCTCCCCGTGCTGGCCCGATTACCCCGCCCGGAGACGAACATGCGTACGGAACACCGCCGGATCGCTGTGAGTTGCCGGTGGCCGCGCGAGCGGATTCCTCACGGCAGGGCGAGGGCGGCCGTGATCGTCTTGCCGTCGGGCCGCAGGTCGACGGAGAGGTGCGAGGCGAGGCGGCGGGCGATCATCCAGCCGAAGCCGCCGGGCACTCCGGGGTTGTGGCGTACGAGGTGAGGTTCAGTCGTGCTGCGGTCGCCCACCAGCACCAGCAGGGCGCCGTCCTGGATGCGGGCGCTGAAGCGGGTGAGGCCGCCGCCGTGCAGGATCGCGTTGGACGTCAACTCGCTGGTCACCAGCAGGGCGTCCTCGCGGAAAATCCGGGCCCGGCTCGGTGGCAGGGATCGGCATACGGGTTCCAGAACTGCCCTGACCTCGGCCCGCGCGTCGTGACAGGCCATCTCCTGGATCTCGGGCGCCGCGTGAATGGTCATGGAGACCTCGGCCGCCTTTCTGCATCGTCGTTTTGCGTACTCATGAAGCTACGGAAAAACCTTCGCGCTATCCCGCCTGCCCGACCCTTCGCGGACGACACTCCTCCACCGCCCCCAATGAGGCCGGGTTCCGGCGGCCCTCGTGGCCGCCGCCGGGCGCCCGGCGGATCATGAAGCCGAGCCGGGCGGATCACGAAGCAGCCACAGCACGCTGCTGCCGATGATGTTTACGCTGTTGATCAGCGGCCAGACGGTCTGGCAGATAACCGTCTTCATGGCTGTCGGCGAAGTAGGGCGATAAATGTAGGCCCGCCGCATTGTCGGAGAGATTCCTGCCGGAGAGCCCCTGAACCGGGTGACACAGGCTGAGTGAGCGTGCTCACCAACAGTTAAGTCGCTTATTCAATTTTTAGTTGTGGCATAGCCCACTTCCCAGGGCTATGCGGGCGGCTGCCCCGGTCGGAAAAACTTTCCGAGCTTCTGCATAGACGGTTCGAGCCAGGGCACACGCCGGGCTACGCGATCATCAGATGTGACTGGCCTTCACCGGCAGTAGTACGAGGAGGAAGCATGAGCGCACAGAATGAAGCGCCTCCTAGGAAAGAAGCGCCTCCTAGGAAAGAAGCGCCGCCTAGGAAAGAAGCGCCTGCCAGGAAAGAACAGTCGGCCACCAGAAAACAGCCGAAGCCGATATCCGCGGCCGAGGCGATGCGTGCTGCGGCGGCGCAGTTGGGCGAACTCGTCGGACGTGACGCATACGCGGTGTCATCACTCAAGAAGAACGGTGAGGGATGGACGGCGGATGTGGAGATGACGGAGATCGAAAGAATTCCGGACACATCCAGCGTCATGGCCACGTACCGCGTCGAGATCGACCCGCAGGGGGAGCTCACCGGCTTCGAGCAGACGAAGCGCTACTCGAAGGGGCAGATCGACCGGACCTGAGCCCCCGCATCCTTCATTCCGACCGCCCCTATCAGGAGGAGACAGCATGAGTGTCGTCCAGCAATCGAGTGCCCCCGCCACCAGTGGAGGCGGTGGGTCAGGAACTCTCTATGACGTCATCGAGCTCATTCTCGACCGCGGTCTGGTGATCGACGCCTTCATCCGGGTGTCCGTGGTCGGCATCGAGATACTCAAGATCGATATCCGCGTCGTGGTGGCCAGCGTCGACACCTACCTGCGGTTCGCCGAGGCGTGCAACCGCCTGGACCTGGAGTCTGGGCGCAAGGCGCCGAGTCAGCTCACCGAACTCGTCGGTGACATGACCGAGAGCGGGGCGAAGGGCAAGTCGAAAGGAGCACTGACGGGCGCCGTGGAAGCGTTCTCCGACTCGTTCCAGAAGGGCCGCGAGGGCTCCGAGGAACAGGCTGAGGAGAAGCCCCGCAAGACCGCCGCATCGAGCAACCGCCGCGCCAGCCGCCGACAGGAGGACTAACCCATGTCCACATACATCTACGCCATCACGCCCGCCGAGCACCCTCTGCGGCTGGAAGGCCTGCAGGGCGTCGGCAAGGACGGTTCCGAACTGCGTACGGTCAGTACGCCGACGCTCTCCGCGGTGGTCAGCACAGCGCCCGAGGGGCTGCGTGCCAAGCGCCGGGACCTCGCGGCTCACGAGGCCGTCCTGGAGCAGCTCATGGCGGATGGAGCGGTACTGCCCATGCGCTTCGGTCTGGTGGGGCCCGATGACGACGCGGTCGTCCAGGCCCTGGAGGAGAACGTCGGCGTGTACACCGAGCGGCTCAAGGAGCTGGACGGACGCCTGGAGTACAACCTGAAGGTCTCGCGTGAGGAGGAGGATCTCCTGCGGGAGATCATCACCACCGACGACCAGGTGCGGCAGCTCAACGAGCAGACCAGGGCGCAGCCCGACGCACACGACGCCAAGGTGCGTCTGGGCGAGTTGATCTCCCAGCGGGTGAAGACCCAGGAGAGCGCCGACAGCGAGAGCATCGTGCACCGCCTCGCCGGGCACGCGGTCGGCTCGTCCGCCGCGGACCCGACCACGTCGCACTTCATGAACGTCTCCTTCCTGGTGGAACGGGACAAGGCGGCGGCCTTCTCCGAGGCCGTTCACCAGGATGCGGAGCAGCGGGGCGACGCCTACACGTACTACCTGCACGGGCCGCTGCCCGCCTACAGCTTCGTATAGGGGCGCAACTACGGAACAGGTGATGCCGGATGGGTTTGATCACCGGTCTTCTGACGCTTCCGCTCGCGCCGGTGCGCGGCACGATGTGGGTCCTCGAGCAGGTCACGGAGACCGCCGAGCGGGAGTACTACGACCCCGCGCCGGTCCAGGACGCGCTCGTCAAGCTGGAGCAGGACCTCATCGCCGGGAAGATCTCGGAGGACGAGTTCGACCAGCAGGAGGACGAGCTGCTCGACCGGCTGGAGATCCTCCAGGCACACCTGGCCCGACTCGACGCCCGCCAGTGAGCTGTCACTTGCCCTGGCGTGGCGCGACCGGTCACAGACCGCCAATGAACGCAGAGGTGTGTAAACGATGATGACGAACGGCAAGATCGGCGCCGCCGTAGTGGGCGGCTACCTGCTGGGACGTACGAAGAAGGCCAAACTGGCGATCGGGCTGGGCATGTTCCTTGCGGGCAAGAAGCTCAGCCTGGATCCTCAGCAGATCGGGAAGCTCGTCAAGGACAATCCCGCGCTGAGCGCCTTGAGCGACCAGGTACGCGGTGAACTCGTCGACGCCACCAGAACGGCGGCCGGCTCGGCGCTCTCGCAGCGCATGACGCGCCTGTCGGACTCGCTGCAGGACCGTACTCGCGCGCTCAACTCCACCGAGGCGGAGGGCAGCCAAGAAGACGAGGACGAGGACGAGCGAGACGCCGAGCACGACGAGGCCCCGGAGGACGAGGCCCCGGAGGACGAGGACGACAAGGCGCCGGCCAAGGCAGCGCGCTCCACCGGCACGCGCTCCGAGCGGTCGGCCCGCGACCAGCGCGGTACGTCGTCGAGCCGCCGTACGAGCTCAAGCGCGGGCTCAAGTGGCGGTAAGAGCACGAGCAAGAGCGCCGCGGCGCCCCGGAGCGGTTCGGCCGCCAAGCGGTCGCCCGGCGCGGGCACGGATGCCGCGAAGAAGAAGACCGCGCGCCCGGCGCGCAAGCAGGCCGGTGCCAAGGCCAAGCAGAGTGGAGGCGACCGTGGCTGAATCGACATTCGCCCAGCTGAAGAAGACCGTGGCGGAGAACCCCGCCACGGAGCAGCTCAAGGACGACTTCAAGAAGTACCTCGAAGCCAAAGCGCAACAGACGGTCTCCTCCCTGGGACACAGACTGGGAGAGAGCGTCACGCGACTGGGCGACCCCGGCCAGGGCGGCGGGATGATGAAGAGCCTCTCCAAGGGAGGCCAGGCCCTCGCAGACGGCAAGTCCCCCGCACAGGCCGCCATGTCGGCCGGAGTGGAGCACGTCAAGGGCGCCGTGAAGGACAAGGTCAAGGGGCTCTTCGGCAAGGGCAAGGGCAAGAGCGGTGGCGCTGCGAAGTCCGTTGTGATCAGCGAGGACATCGACGTCGGCGTCCCGGTACGTGAGGCCTACGACCAGTGGACCCAGTTCCAGGAGTTCAGTTCCTTCGCCAAGGGCGTCGTGAGCGTCGACAAGACGGACGACACCTCCAGCAACTGGACGGTGAAGGTCGCCAAGTCCACACGGAGTTGGACGGCCAACGTCACCGAGCAGATACCGGACGAGCGGATCACCTGGACGACCGAGGGCGCCAAGGGGACGGTCAAGGGAGTGGTGACCTTCCACCGCATCACTGACGACCTGACGCGCGTCCTGCTCGTCCTGGAGTACTTCCCCAAGGGCCTCTTCGAGAAGACCGGCAACCTGTGGCGCGCCCAGGGCCGTCGGGCACGCCTGGACCTCAAGCTCTACCGCAAGTTCATCATGATGCGGGGAGAGGCCACCGACGGCTGGCGCGGAGAGATCCGCGACGGCGAGGTGACCGTCGACCACGAGGACGCCATCGCCGAAGAGGAGGGCTCCGACGAGGAAGTCTCCGACGCGGAGGACGGTTACGACGAGGACGAAGAGGACGGCGACCCGCGAGCTGATGCCGACGCCGACGACGGCCGCGCCGAGGACGAGGTCGACGAGGAGTACGACGAAGACGGCGTCGAAGACGATGAGGACGCTGAGGCCGAGGCCGACGAGGACGCCGACGCCGAGGTCGACGAGGACTACGACGAAGACGAAGACCTCGAGGACGTCGACGAGCACGAGCCCGCCGAGGAAGAGCCTGTGGCCGCGCGCCGCTGACGAGCACCGCAGCGCCCGCATCGCAGCGCGCGCACGGTCGCGCCCGCACCGCCGCGGCGCGAGGCCGTCAGCGCGCTCGCCGCCGAGAACCTCCCATGAACGAGGCTGTGATTCGACATGTCCGACTCCTTCGCCAACCGGATTGGCTCCACCTCCTCCACGCCCGCCCCCTACGGTCCACAGGGCGGCTCCGCGAACCTGGCCGACATCCTGGAGCGCGTGCTCGACAAGGGCGTCGTCATCGCGGGCGACATCAAGATCAACCTTCTCGACATCGAACTCCTCACCATCAAGCTGCGTCTGCTGGTGGCCTCCGTCGACAAGGCCAAGGAGATGGGCATCGACTGGTGGGAGCACGACCCGTCGCTGTCGTCCCGCGCTCGCCCGGTAGAGGGCACGACTGCGACGCAGGAAACCCGCGCGGTGGAGTCGCAGCAGTCGGCCGAGATCGAGCGGCTGCGCGCCGAAGTGGCCGAGCTGAGAGAAGCGGCGTCCGCCGGTTCGGCGCAGGCGATCGACTCGGCCGGGGCTTCGAAGTCCGCACGTGAAAGCGAGGCGAAGTGATGACCACCACCGATGGGCGACTCCTACCGGAAGCCGAGCACCCTTCCGCGGCTCCCTTGGTCTACGTCTATGCGGTCGCCCGAGCCGGGTCGCCCCTGGAGGAGGCGGCAGCGACCTTGGGCGGCCTGGGCACACCGCCGCGCGTCCTGTGCCAGGACGGCCTCGCCGCGCTGGTCGCCGATGTCCCGGCCGATCAGTTCAGCACCGAGGCGCTCAAGGAGCAGATGGAGGATCTCGTCCGGCTCGAGGCGATCGCCCGCGGCCATCACCACACGGTCGAGGCCGCCAACCGGGTCACCTCCGTGCTTCCCCTGCGCATGACGACGGTCTACCTCGATGAGGCCCGCGTACGCGCCATGCTGGCCGAGCGCGCGCACGGCTTTTCCCGCGCCCTCGACCTGCTGGAGGGGCACGTCGAGCTGGGGGTCAAGGTGTTCGCCGACCCGCAGTCCGCCCCACCCGCGCCCGAGCCGGACGAGCAAGTCACCGCGGAGAGCCCCGGACGTTCCTACATCCAAAAGCGCCGCGCCCAGCGCCAGAACCAACGCAGCGTCTACCGCGGCGCCGGCACGGTCGTGGCCCGGGCCGCGGAACAGGCGACGGAACTGGCGCGGGCCCGGGTGAGCCACCGCCCCCAGCAGGGCCAACTGGCCACGCGGCAGGGGGAGAACCTCTCCAACGATGCCTACCTCGTCCCCGCTGCCCAGGCCGAGGCCTTCGCCCGGTCCGTCGAACGGGTCGCCGAGGACACGCCGGGCGTCAGCGTCGAGGTGACCGGCCCCTGGGTTCCCTACTCCTTCACCGAGTGGGCGGAGCACGGGGACGTGGAGCAGGGCGTCGGCCATGGGCGGTGATGTCACCTCGACCGGTTTCGACGACGAGCTGGCGGGGCGCCAGGTCGCCCTCATCGATCTGCTGGACCGGCTGCTGACCGGTGGCGCAGTGCTCACCGGTGACCTGGTGCTGTCCGTCGCGGACATCGACCTCGTACGCATCAATCTTCGTGCAGTCATCCACTCGATCACCCCGGAGAACCCCGCTCCCTGGTGAAGGGCTCGTGCAGCCCACCAGACAGGAGGACACCCGTGTCCGCATCCCCCCGCCAAGACGGCGTACAGGCAACGGACTTGCCCCCGAAGGCCGGCGCAGACCTCCACCAAGTGGCACAAGCCGCGGCCAGCTCCTTCGGTCTCCTTCCGGCCCACCACGAGGACGAACCGGACCGCCGCAGCATCCCGGAACGCCTCAAGACCGATCCCGAGACGGTTGAGCGTGACCTCATCAAGCTGGTGCTCACCATCGTCGAGCTGCTGCGTCAGCTCATGGAGCGGACAGCACTGCACCGGGTGGACCAGGGCGACCTGTCGGAGCACCAAGAAGAACGCGTGGGTATGACGCTGATGATTCTCGAGGAGCGTATGGGTGAGCTCTGCGATCGGTACGGCCTGACCATGAAGGATCTCAATCTCGACCTGGGCCCCCTGGGCTCGCTGCTCCCGCCCGGATCCGATTAACCCGGCTGAGCCCGTGGAGCCGCACCGGTCAGCCAGGTGCGGCGCCGATCGCCGTGGTGCGCCCGGCCCGGGAGGCGGTAGCGGGCGCGCAAGCGGCGGCAACAAGCATCAGCAGCAGGACAGGAACCATCGCGGCGCGCAGCCCGTGGTGCTCGCCGAGGAAACCGAGGGCCGGCGGTCCGGCGAGGAGGGCGACGTAGCCGATCCGGGAGGTCAGCGCGACGCGGCCGGTGGCGTCCGGTCCGGATTCGCCCGCCGCGGAAAGGGCCAGCGGGAATCCGAGGGAGGTGCCGAGCCCCCACAGCAGCACGGCGCAGCCTGCCGCTACCGGAGAGTCCACGAAGGACACGAGAGCTATGCCGACGGTCGTCACCAGCGCGCCGCCGCCGAGCATCGCGGGCCGGCCGACCCGGGCGACCATGGGGCCGCCGGCGAAGCGACCGACCGCCATGGCGGCGGCGAAACCGGCGTACACCAACGAGCCGAGACCGGTGGGCATGTGGTGGCCGTCGACCATGAGGAGCGGCAGCCAGTCCGTGGCGGAACCCTCGGCCAGCGTCATGCCGAGGACCAGGCCACCGATGAGCAACAGCCGCAGGTCGAGGTACAGCCGTCGTTCCCGGACCTGTCCATCGGCGTCGTGTGCGGACGTGGTGTGGCCGTCCCCGACGCTGCGGCCGACACCGGGGCGCAGTCTTGGCACCGCGAAGGCGAACAGCGCGGCCACGAGGAGCAGCACGACCGTGAGATGCCAGGACACCGGGAAGTGGGCAGCGGCGCCGGCCACACCCAGGCCCGCCCCGACCACCGTGCCAAGGCTGTAGCAACCGTGCAGGGCCGGCAGTACGGGTCTCGCGAGCTCCCGCTCCACCCCGGCACCGTCAACATTGCTGGCCACCTCCGAGAGGCCCATGCCGGCGCCCAGAAGCAGCAGGCCGAAGGTCACCAGAGGTGCCGAGGAGGCCGCCGTGCCCAGGGCCATCGCGGTCACGCTGGCCAGTACGAGGGACATGCCGGAAAGGATGACGGGCCGCGTGGAGAACCGTGCCACCAGCGCACCGGCCACCAGGATGCCCATCATCGAGCCGATCGACATGCCGAAGAGCACCAGGCCCATCTCGGCGGTGGAGGCATCCAGCTGGTCCCGGACACCGGGGGTCCGGGTGACCCACGTCGCGAGCGACACACCGGGGATCGCAAAGCACAGCTGCAGTGCGACGCGGTGACGGGCTATCAGCTGGCTCGGGCTGACGGTGTCCATGAGGGCGCGAGCTTCCGGAGGCGAGATGGCGGGCGTATCCACGTACCCTAACCTCGCCCTGGCGCCGCCCGGTTGTGGTGATCACTTGGCACTCGTAGCGGAACTCGTATCGGCACTCGTATCGACCTGCACGGCACGGTCGCCGACGGAGCCGTTCGCGCAGCTTACGGGACAGCTCTCAGGCCCGGCAGGACACGTCGTGCCTGGGCAGTCTGCCGTCGGCGAGATAGGCGTTGACCTGCGCATCCGCGCATGCGTTGCCGTAATCGCCGTAGATTCCGTGCTGGTGGGCGCCGGGCAGGGTCACCAGGCGGGAACGGGACCACCGTTCACGGACCTGGCGTGCGCCGGAGTAGGTGGTGCGGGTGTCGCCCGTGGCATTGACCAACAGGGCCGGAACGTCGTTGTCGACCACGGTCGGCGCCTCCGCCGGAGCGTCCCAGAACTCGCACGCCGTGATGTTGTACGACAGAGGAGCGGCGAAGGGGTGCTTCTTGCGGCCGGCCTGGATGTCGCGCCAGTAGCTCTCGGTCCCACGCTTCGTCGCGACGTCTCCGCACAGGATGGCGGCCTGCGCGCTGCCCTGCTGCGAACCTGCCTCGGTGGTCATGGCTGCGAGCAGCTCGGACAGCCCCGCTCCCGGCTCGACGTGCTGTCCGTCGGCGGCGCGTGCGAGTGTTCGGGTCGCGGTGGCCAGCTCGGTCCGAGACGTGCCCGAGTCGCTGCCCAGACCGCTGAAGTGGACGAGGGGAACGAAGTGTTCGTCGACGCGGAAGTCACCGACCCGTAGGGGCTTTTCGGCCGCGGCCTGTCGTATGCCGCGCACGGTGGCCAGCACGGCGCCGGTGGTGCGGCCCAGGGCGAAGGTGTCGTGCCTGGCGGCGGTCCAGGCCGCCCAGGCGTGCAATGCCCGTTCGTTGGCATCCGTGGAGTCGGCGAGCAGGGTCTGGGTGTACCGGGCGGGGTCGATGACACCGTCCAGCACCATCCGGTCGGTCCGCCCGGGAAACAGCTCGGTGTAGACCTGACCCAGGTAAGTCCCGTACGAGTAGCCGAGGTAGGAGATCCGCTGCGCGCCCAGCGCGGCCCGGACGACATCCATGTCCCGGGCGGTGTTGCGGGTGGTGACATGGGGCAAGACGTCTGCGTTCGTCTCGCGACACCGCTTGGCCAGCTCGCGCTGACGGGCGACCGACTGCTTGAACCCGGCCCGGCCCTTGCCGGCCGAGAAGACTGTGGAACCGATGTCCCAGCCGCAGTTCAGCGGTGTGGAGCGGCCGACGAAGCGCGGGTCCAGGCCGATGAGGTCATACTTCCGAGCCACCTTCCCCATGGCCGCGCCGACCGTGAGCGGCATGTCGAGACTGGGCCCGCCCGGACCGCCGTTGTTGAGCATGAGGGGGCCCACGCGGTGTGCCGGATCGGTGGCGCGCAGGCGGGAGACGGCAATGGTCAGGGTTCGGCCGTCGAGATCGGAGTAGTCGAGCGGCACGGTGAGGTCGGCACACTGGGCGCCCGCGGCATCCAGCTTGTGCCCGGTGGTGTCGTCGGGGCCCAGCGCGCAGTCATGCCAATTGATGTCCTGGGCGTGGTACTGCCCGAGCCCCGATAATTCCTGGACTGGATCCAAGGCCGTGACGGGTGACGTTCCCGCTGCCATGGCCAGGATCGCGACGACGCCGACGGCCGCTTGCCTACCTCTGATGATCTGCATGTACCGCACGCTAGGCGCGTCATCGCCAGGTATCGCTGCGGGCACCCCCCGAGTCTTGCCTAGGGATAGCCCTACTGACGCATGCCACCTGTTGCGCCGGGCGCCGATGTGCTGAGGTGGGGAAAGCCCTGGAACAGCCGCCCTGTGCCCCCGGAGAGCGACCTTGCGCAGCTTGACGTTTGTCATCGGTACGGGCCGCAGTGGTTCCACCGCGCTGTCCCGCATCCTCAACTCCCATCCCGACGTGCTCAGTCTCAACGAGTACATGGCTTCGGTCGGTGACGTGGCCTTCCCCGAAGGCCGCGTATCGGGTGCCGAGTTCTGGGAGACCCTGTTCCGGCCCACCTCGTACTTCGCGAACATGATCCGCAGTGGGGTGCTGATGCCGGAGTTCCTCTACACCCGCAGTCCGGGGCGGTATCGGGCGGAGACCGACGGCATCCCCGCTCTCTCCCTCATGGTGCTGCCGCACCTCACCGATGACCCGGACGGCCTGCTCGACGAGATCGGTGCGGCGGTCGTCGGCTGGCCGGAGCGTGCCGCTGCCGCACATCACGAGGCGCTCTTCGAGCTGCTGGCCACACGGTTCGGCCGCACCGCGGTGGTGGAGCGCTCCGGTTATTCGACGGGCTGGGCGGCGGGGCTTCTCTCCGCCTTCCCGTACGCGAAGTTCGTGCACCTCTTCCGGGACGGCCCGGACTGTGCGCTGTCCATGAGCCGCCACCCCGGGTATCGCACCATCACTTTGCTGCGTGAGATCAGGGAACGGACAGGTGTCGACAACTTCGGCGACCTGACGGAGGAGCAGGTACGTTCCCTTCCCCCGGACCTGGCGCCCCTGCTCGAAGACACCTTCGACGCCGCACTCGTACGGGACCGCGAATTTTCCCTGCGACGGTTCGGCCGACTCTGGTCCGAACTGGTCGTCCAGGGCACGCAGTTCATCGGCAGCCTGCCCGAGGGTCGGCGCATGACGCTCGCCTACGAGGACCTGCTCGACACACCTCAAGAGGAACTCGCCCGTCTCGCCGCGTTCGTCGGGGTCGAACCGTCCCCGCGGTGGCTGGACAGCGCGTGTGCTCAGCTAGACAACAGCCGCCGCGGCTCCGCCCGCAAGCAGCTGTCGGCCGCGGAATTCCAGGACCTGAGGGACAGCTGTGCCGCGGGCACCCGAGCGCTGGAGGGGAAGTCGGCGGATGCGTGACGGCTCTGTCGTCCTTCAGGTCACCCGGGCCGATGGCCGGGAGGGGCCGGGGTGAGGTGCTCCTGGCGGCGTGCGCCACAATGAGCGCACGAGGCGACGGGGACCAGGAAGCCGGTGCGAATCCGGCGCGGTCCCGCCACTGTGACCGGGAAGCGATCCTCCCGCACGCCACTGACCGCGGTACGCGGCCGGGAAGGCGGAGGCGAGCGACGATCCGGGAGCCAGAAGACTGACCCGTCGCCGGTCCAACGTAGGGGCGAGGACACCCCGGAGAGGATCGATGTGACGACGCATGCCCGGACGGAGCCGGTGCGCGGATCGCAGCCAGGCAGGCGAGGTGTGCTGGCCGCCTCAGGCGCCCTGGCGCTCGCCGGGAGCGGCCTGCTCGCCGGCTGCGGCGGTGACACCAAGGACGGGGGAGGCAGCGACCGGTTCCGCGCCGCGTTCACGTCCGGCGGCTCGCAGGAGACCCTGGACCCGCACGTCGCACCGAACTTCGTCGACCAGGCCCGCGCCAAGGCCCTCTACGACACACTCGGTACGTACGCGGACGACATGTCGCTGCGCGAGAGGCTCGCGGAGTCATGGGAGAGCGACACCTCGGGGACCCGTTGGCGCATACGCCTGCGCAGGGCGACGTTCCACGACGGGAAGCCGGTCACCGCGAAGGACGTCCTGTACAGCTACCGCCGCGCCGCCGACCCCGAGACCGGATCGCCCTCGCAGGTACTGCTCTCAGCGATCGACTTCACCGCCAGCAAGGCAGACGGAACGCGGTCCGTCGTCTTCGTGCTGAAAGCGCCGAACTTCGAGTTCCCCACCGTCTTCGCTGGCCCCGGCACCGAGATCATCCCGGCCGGGACGACCGACTTCCGTAAGCCGGTCGGCTCCGGTCCCTTCACCTATGTGTCGTTCACCCCCGGCGGCACGGCCCGCTACCGGAGCTGGAAGGACCACTGGGACGGAGCCCCGCACATCGCCGAGCTGGAGATCGTCCCCGCCAACGAGGAGTCGGCTCGGCTCAACGCCCTGCTGTCCGGGCAGGTGCACTACGGTGCCGACATGTCCGGCTCCTCCGTGGAACGGCTGAAGAAGGACGGCTCGACGCGGCTGCTCACCGCGGAGCGGGCGACCACGCAGCAGCTGCTTCTGCGCACGGGACGCGCGCCGTTCGACGACTCCCGCCTGATCCGTGCCGTGCAGCTGGGGCTCGACCGTGAAGCGCTGGTGCGGATCGCGCTCGCCGGGCACGGCGAGGTGGGCAACGACCTGTTCGGCCTCGGCCTGCGCGGCTACCCCGAGGACCTGGAGCCCCGGGAGCGGGACGTCGACGAGGCACGGAGACTGGTGAAGGACGCCGGAGCGGACGGCCTGCACATCACCGTGGAGACCAGCTCCGTGGATGCCGCGTGGGAGCCCGCAGCTGATCTGATGGCACGCCAGCTGGCCGAGGTCGGGCTGAAGCTGAGGGCTAACACCCGCGCGTCCAGCACCTACTTCAGTGAGATCAGGACCAAGGGCGTCGCCGCGTTCAACACCACGTCCACCCTGCCGGTCTCCGATTTCCTGCAGCAGCGTGTGCGCGGCGGGGCCGCCCGTAACCAGACGCAGTACGCGTCGAAGAAGTTCGACGCGCTGCTGGACCGGGCCCGCACCAGCCGTGACGAGCAGGAGCGCCTCGGTCTCCTCTCCCGTGCCCAGAAGATCGCCCGTGAGGAGTCGGGGCTACTCGTGTGGGCGTTCTCCGACGCCAACGACGCCATCGCACGGTCGGTCAGCGGCCTGCGCGCCGCGCCCCCGAACTCACACGACTGGGCCCGCTTCGACCGGGTCCGCATCAGCTGACGACGTGCGCGGCTACGTTCTTCGACGCTTGCTGTTCGCTCTCCTGCAGTGCCTGGTGGTGCTGGTGGCCGTGTTCGCCGTCGGCTCGCTGCTGCCCGGCGACACGGCCGATGTGCTGCGCGGTGAACTGGGCACGCCCGAGCAAGTCGCCGCACTGCGTGCACAGTTGGGTCTCGACGAGTCGGCCTGGACCCGGTTCTGGCAGTGGCTGGGGCACCTGTTCACCGGAGATCTGGGCCACTCCCTGACCACCGGAGTGTCCGTCGGCGACGACATCGGCCGACGCTTGGGGGTGACCCTGTTGCTGGGTGTACCGGCGCTGGTGCTCGTCACTGTGCTCGCACCTGTGGTGGGCACCGTGTCGGGCCTGCGGGAGGGAAGCCGCGTCGATCGCGCCCTGAACACGGCCGCGGTCGTGCTGCACGCCGTGCCGGAGTTCGTACTGGGACTGCTGCTGGTCGCCTCGGTGTCGCTGACGGCCGGTCTGCTGCCCGCCACCGCCGTCGGCATGGACACCACCGCACTCCTCGCCCAGCCGGCCGTCCTGGTGCTCCCCGTCACCGTGCTCACGGCCCGGCACCTGTGCGATCTGGCGCGGCAGATCCGCGCGGGTGTGGCGGCCGAGCGGCACGGCGCCGTCGCCGGGCATCTGCGCCTCCTGGGCATGCGCGAGCGCACGGTGGTGCTGCGTCACGTGCTGCCGGGGGCGCTCGGCCCCGCGGCCCAGCAGTACGCCCGCTGCGTGGAGGGGCTGCTCGGCGGCGCCGTACTGGTGGAAGCGGTCTTCGGATTCAGGGGCCTTGGCAACGGCTTCGTCGAGGCGGTCCAGAACCGTGACCTGCCGCAAGTGCAGACGTACGCGCTGCTGTTCGCCGGGACGGCTGTCCTGGTGAACCTGATCGCCGACCTGGTCGCCCACCGCCTCGCACCCCGCCGAGAGGTGACCGCGTGACCCCGCCCCCTACGACGTCCTCCCTCACGGCCGCGACAACTCCCCGCCGCCCCTGGATCGCCCTGATCCTGCTGGGTGTGCCCGTGCTCCTGGCCCTGCTGGGACCGCCGGTGGCCGGCGACGACGCGCCCCGCCACGACGCCCTGCCCTCACAGCCGCCCGGCGCCGGACACCTGCTCGGCACGGACGTCCTTGGCCGCGACGTGCTCGCGCTTGTGCTGCGGGGCGGCGCCTCCGTGGTGGGCAGCTCCCTGGCCGCGCTCGCCGTGGGGGCGGCGCTGGGCATACCGCTGGGGCTGCTGGCCGCAGGACCACGTCGGCAACTCGACGAGACGGTCATGCGCACCATGGACCTGCTCCTCGCCTTCCCCGGACTGCTCGTGCTGATGACGCTGGCGGCGACAGGCCACCGCGACTGGTTCTGGCTGGTGACGGTCGCGGGGGTGCTCCAAGTCCCGGCCGTGGCACGCCTGGTGCGCGGCGCCGCGCTCGCACCCGGCTCACGGAGTGTCGTCGAGGCCCTGAGGATGCAGGGGCACGGCTGGGCGTACATCCATCTACGGCATCTGGCCCGGGAGCTGGCCGCACCGCTGGCCACCGACGCGGGCGGCCGGTTCTCCCTCGTGCTGTACCTGCTGGCGTCCGCCAACTTCCTTGGTCTGGGGCTGCCCGCCTCCTCGCCGGACTGGGCGGTGCTCATCGAACGCAACAGCGACGCCCTCTTCACCCAGCCCGCCGCCGTCCTGGTGCCCGCGGGGCTGCTGACGGCGCTGTGCGTCGGGGGCAACCTGCTCGTGGACCACGCCCTTGCCCGCCAGAGGAGAAGACCGTGACCGGCGCCGTCCCCGCACCGCTGTTGGAGATGGCGGACATCTCGGCCTGCGCCGAGGGAGCTCCGCGCCCGCTGCTGGACCAGGTCGGGCTGACGGTGCGGCCGGGCACAGTGGTCGCCGTCGTCGGCCCCTCGGGAAGCGGCAAGACCACGCTGGGCCTGGCGGCTCTCGGCGCCTCACGCGAAGCGGTGCGACTGACCGGACGCGTCCTCCTTGAGGGCACGGATCTGGTGAGCCTGGCCCCGGCCCAGCGCCGTGCGACCCGGGCGGGCCGAGCCGCCCACCTGCCGCAGCACCCCGAAACGGTGCTGGACCCGGTCCGTCGCGTCGGGGGAGTGCTGAGAGAGCTGGCCACACTAGGGGGGTGTCGGGGCCGGGCCGCACGGCAAGCCGCCGCCACAGAGGCGCTGACCGCGGCCGGACTCGACTGGCAGAGTACCCACCGCCGCTTCCCGCACCAGCTCTCCGGCGGCCAACAGCAGCGCCTGGCCCTGGCATCCGCACTGGTCACCGGCGCACGCCTCCTCGTACTGGACGAGCCGACCAGCGGCTTGGACCCCGCGCTCGCGCATGCCCTGGGCCGCACGGTGCGCCATCTCGCGGATGAGGGCGCGGGCATACTGCTGCTCAGCCACGACCTGCCCCTGGTGCGCCGTACGGCGGACCGAGTCATCGTGCTGGAGCACGGCCGGATGGTGGACGACGGCCCCACGGGCGAGGTCCTCGACGCCGACCACCCGGAGGAACCAGTACCGGAGCCGACCCCCGGTGAGTCCGTCGCGATACGCCATCACACGACCCGGCAACTCATCGCAGCGGAACACCGCACGAATACGGCGCGGCGGACGTCACCGGAACCGGCGCGGCGGACGTCACTGAAGTCGGCGGGAGTGAATTCTCCGCAATCCAGCGGAGTCGTGGCAAGAGATGTCGTCGTACGCCGCCGTTCCGCCGATCCCCTCACCGGCCCGGTGTCGATGGCCTTCCCGCCGGGCAGCACCACCGCGCTGCTGGGCCCTTCGGGCTCGGGCAAGACGACGTTCGCCCGGGTACTGGCAGGCCTCACCACCCCGACCTCCGGCGAGGTCCGCGTCGATGGCGTGCTGCTTCCCGCCCGCATCGACCGACGCACCGCCGTGCAGCGCCGCGCCGTCCAGTACGTCCACCAGAACAGCGCGGACTCGTTCGAAAGGCACCGCCCGCTCATCCATCAACTCGCCGACACCGCAGGCCTTTTGCGCGGGCTGCGACGCGAGGAGGCGACGGCCGAGGCGATGGACACAGCGGTGGCGCTGCAGCTCGACGGCGCGCAACTGAGCCGCACTCCTGATCGGCTGTCCGGCGGCCAGCTGCAACGGTGCGCACTGGTACGCGCCCTCACAGCCCACCCGGCGCTGCTGCTCTGCGACGAAGTGACATCAGCCCTGGACACCGCATCGCGCGAAGCCGTCCTTGGCATGCTGCCCAGCTTGCTCGCCCCTGCCGCGACGGCCCTGCTCTTCGTCAGCCATGATCTGCCCGCGGTACGGGCGGTGGCGGATGTCGTGGTGGCGTTCGAGGGCGGTCGTTACGTAGGGCGTGGGCCGGTCGAGGAGATGCTGCCGTACGACGCACCGCAGCCGCCCTGGCCCGGATGGGCCGGCCGGAGCCTGGGCGAGCTGGCGGTGGACCTGGACGGCGAGTGCGAGTAGCGCGCGGCGAACGGTGTCCTGCCCGCAGGGCTGGATACCCGCAACCGCCAGGGCCGTGCGTGGTGTCGTCGCGGACCACCCGGCGGGATGGGGCAGGCGGCGTACCCATGCACCCATGTATCCATAGGCCTTACGAAGGCCCTCAGGCCTCCTTCACCAAAATGGCGCGGGTGTAGAGCAGATCGAAGCCCTGACGCTGCGCGTTCTGCTGGGACTTGGACCCCGGCTGCGTGGTGACGACGGCGACGTCGCAGCCGGCGGCCGCCACGTCGGCGAGCCGGGACGAGAGGAGCGCGGTCTGCACACCCCGACGACGGTGCGCGGGCGCGGTCGTCGCGCCGGTGAGCTGCGCGACGCCCTCTGCCATGCGGAAGCTGGCGCCGCCGACGATGACCCCGTCGCGCAGCGCGACGCGGCGTACGACGCCAGCCGCCGCCGTGAGATCGCGTACGGCCCTGGCGATGACCTCGCGCGGAAACTCTTCGTGTGAGGGGACCCCTTGTGCATCAGGGGAGGCGAAGCCCTCAGCCACGACGTCGAGCCAGGGCTCGAACTCGTCGTCTCCGCTTGGCCGGACCGTGATCCCGGTCGGCATGACGCGCTCGCGCTCGCCCGTGAGCCTGAGACCGAGCACGTTTTCGAACGATGTGAGCCGGTAGCCCCGTCCGGTCAGCAAGGCGCCGATCGTGGGATCGGCAAGGTGGGCAAGCTCGATCTGCACAGGGGACTTGCGGGCGGAGAAGGCCCGTTCGACCTCGTCAAGGTCGGTCGCGCTCGGTACGCCGCCGAAGCCGAGCCCCGCAACCTTGTTGAGCGGCGAGTCCTCTTCGGCGAAACTCGCGACGCCGCCGGCGAAGGGGAACACGAAGCCTGCTGTGTCTGCCCTGCGTCGGTGGGCGGCCTCGCTGCCCTGGGCGATGAGCTGTGCCTCGACCCGCTCGATGCGCTGGGCCAGGGCGGTGTCGCAGAAAAGGGGCAGTCGGTCGGCATCCACGGCTTGTCTTTGCTCCCTGTTCCGCAAGAGATGGTCCTGGTTCCATCGCGTCGTCCAAGAGGAGATCGAGAAGAGGCTAGGGCAGGCCTGGGAAGTTGTCTCCCCGATTGTGCCTGCCCTCGGGCCCGTAACGTTCCAGTAGTAGGCCGTCCACGCCCAGAAGTTGGAGGACTCTTCGAACGACCGAGGAAGGCTGGATCACAACGAAACATCCCCCCACTGCTCGGCATTGGTCCTGATGCGACAGCAGTACGTTGACACCGGAAGAGTCGATGAAAGTGACGTCGGCGAGATCCACCTCGATCGTGCGGGTCAGCAGGGGCGCCAGCAAGCTGGTCAGCGAGGGCGCGCTGTCCAGGTCCAATTCACCCCGTACACGCACCAGAACAGGATCGAGTCCCAAGACCGCATCTACATGGAGCGGATGAGATGAGGCGGCAGCCATCTTTCATGCCTTCTTCTAGTACGTGGATCGGTCGATCAGTTGTGCTAGGTGTGCCAGGTGTGCGCACGAGGCATACGCACGGTCATTCCGGGTCTAACGTTTTCGCAGGTCTGGGAACGCCGCCGTGAGGGGGTGACCGGGCAGCGACTCCACAGTTCCTGGGCTTGAAATTCAACGTGCATGAATGTGCCCCGAAATCCGGGCGGCATTCACCTCGCGAGTGGCGCGCTGCTCGCATGGAACGTCCCGGGCGGACTTTCGAGCGACTGCCCGACGGTGCCGTGGCCGCGCTCTCGGCAAGGACGGGGTGCTGGTCGGGACCGGTCAGTCGCGCGGCAGTGGTGAGCCGAGCAGCCAGTTGCCGGGTGCCTCGGTGTCGGTGCTGAGGTAGAACTCCTCGATGGCGGTGCGGAACTCGTCGTGGCTGATGGTGCCGCTCCCGTCCCGATCGAGGCGCTGGAAGGCCGCGCCGGACGTGGCCGGGTCGATTCCGAGGGCGTAGTACATGCGAACGTACTCATCCGCGGTGAGCGTGCCGCTCTTGTCGGTGTCCAGGGCACGCATGAGGGCGTCGATGATCGGCGTCACCAGGCGTTCGACGGTCTTGGCGTCGGCGGCGATGTGGGAGCGCATGGCGGTGATGAACTGGTGGCGCCCGATGCGCCCCTGGGTGTCCGGGGCGCCGGCCTCGCCCAGGACGTCCCACCAGAGCATGAATGCCTCACGCAGCGCGCTCTTGTTGCTCTGGTCCGGTGCCACAGCGGCGAACACCTCGCCGATCTGCTGGAAGTCATCGCGGGTGAGGTAGCCGTCGTTGGTGCGGTCGAACCAGGTGAACAGGAAGGTGAACTTCTGCTCGGTGCTGTTCTGCGCCATGGTGACCTCCTTGAACGGTGGGCGGCTCAATTCCCTTACGCGAGACGGCCGAAGATGTGGTTGGCCGGCGAGTCGGGATCGTTTCCGTAGAAGAACTCGGAGACGGCTTTGTGGTACTCGCTCCGCGAGAGGGCTCCGGAGGCGTCGAGGTCGAGCGCGTTGAACACCTCGGCGCACTCCTCGTCGGCGGCCCGTCCGGTGCTCCCGAAGATGTGTGTGAACTCGGTGCGGCTGATCGCCCCGTCACCGTCGGCGTCGGCGAGGTCGAAGAACCGGTCGGCGACCGGCGCGAGCTCCTCGGGGTAGCGGGCGCGATCGGTGAAGGTGGCGGCGAACGCCTGTGCGACCTCGGTCGAGCTCACCCTGTCGTCCTTGTCGGCGTCGGCGGGGGCGATCACGGACTCCCAGAATTCGTGCATGGTCTCGTACATCTGCCGTGCCTGAGGGGAGTCGGGGGCGATGCCCCTGGCCTGGACGTAGCGTTCGCTCATCGTGACGACGTCCTGCCGCGATATCGCACTGTCGCCGTCGACGTCTGCGGCGTGGAACCACCGCTCGTACTTGCGTGTGCGCAGCTCAGTCATAGGCGCACGGTAAGTGTGCGTCAGCGGTTCGACTAGGTCTATTCCCGGCCGCCGACAGCGCGCGATCGCTAGACCACGGGTGCGCGGCGGTGCGGCCCGGGTCTGCTCGTCCGGTGCGATCATCGCCCTGGTGTTTTCGCTGCCCGCTCTGGAGTGAGAGGTCGAGAAGACGTGGATGTGTATGAGGCCGTGGACAGTCGCAGGGCCGCGCGGGCGTTCAGTGATGAGCCGGTGTCCCGAGAGGTGCTCGAGCGGGTGCTGGCCGCGGCGACGCGGGCTCCGTCGAGCGGGAATCTCCAGCCGTGGCATGTCTTTGTCGTGAGCGGCGAGCCCTTGGCCGAGCTGAAGAGGCGTGCCACGGCAAGGGCGTTGGCGGGAGATCCGGGTGATGAGCGGGAGTATCCGATGTACCCGGCGGAACTGGACTCCCCGTATGCGGACCGGTTCTCCGCCGCGGCCACGCAGCGGTACAAGGCGCTGGGGATCGAGCGTGAGGACCCTGACAGGCCCATGAAGATTGCCGCCTTGAACACGGAAGGGTTCGGGGCGCCGGTCGTGCTGTTCTGCTACCTGGACCAGGCGATGGGGCCCGGGCAGTGGGGTGATGCGGGGATGTACTTGCAGACGGTCATGCTGCTGCTGAGAGCGGAAGGGCTGCACAGCTGCCCTCAGGTGATGTGGACGATGTATCGCAAGAGCGTCGGCCAGGTGGTGGGGGCCGATGACGGGCTCGTGCTGTTCTGCGGCGTCTCGGTGGGATTCGAGAAAGAGGGCGTGCCGCGGCTGCGTACAGGGCGAGCGGACATGACAGAAACAGTGCGCTTCATCGGAGTGTGACCGAAGGACCGAACGAAGGACTCAGGTGGGGCTGAACCACCGGGTGAGGGCGGTCTTGAGGCCATCGGGGTCGGAGCCGGACCAGGCGACGTAGCCGTCGGGGCGAATGAGCAGGGCGGGGGACGGCGCGTGGTCGGCGCTCGCGCTGATCCGGTGCACGCGGTCGCTGAACGGCTCGGCGATGGGGGCAAGGTGGGTGTCGCCGGTGAGGTCGAGGAGCAGGGGGCGCGCGTCGTGCAGCCGCTCGGCGAGCCGGCAGACCTGTCCGTCGTCGCAGGTCACCGTCAGTGGCGGTGCGAACCAGCCGGTCGGGGCGCCGGCGTCGTCCTCGCCCATGTCGTAGCGGGTGGCGGTGCCGACCATCCCGTCGGCGAGGGTGCGTACGGTCTCGGTGTGGCCGAGGAGTTCGCCGCACAGGTCGCGCAGGGCGGTGGTCTCGGCGCAGGGAGAGGCCAGCGCGGTCTCGGCCTGGGTGTGGACAAGGCCGCGGGCGGCGACCGGGCGGCGCTCGCTCGCGTAGGTGTCCAACAGGCCCTCGGGCGCCCGGCCCTGGGCAGCGGCGGCGAGTTTCCAGCCCAGGTTGGCCGCATCCCCCAGGGCGATGTTCAGGGTGGGACCGTGGCTGGCGTGGGCGGCGTCTCCGCCGACGAAGACACGCCCGTGGCGGTAACTTTCGGCCTGGCAGGAGTTACGGGTGCACAGCCGACGGAGCTGAGCGGGCGCGCCCTGGGGCGGAGGGGAGAGCGGGACGCGGATGCCGAGGGCGCGTTCGATGCTGTCCTCCATCTCGGTCAGGGGCATCTCCGGGCCGGGGCCGGGGTAGTTGCCCGCAGGCCGGTCCTCCCCCTCGGTGGTGAAGACGTGCGGGCGCTGCGGATCGTGGGGCAGCAGGATGAACATGCCGCGTTCGGTGCGGTGTATGAACACCGGAAGCTCGCCCGGGTGATGAGCTGCTGGAACGGGGATGACTGTCCGGCCGGGGTCAAATGTTCGCGCAGGTCGTTGAAGTTGGTGCCCGTCTCCCGGGGTGCGACGGCGACAGCAGCCAGCGCTCCGAACGCCTGATGAACCTGCCCTTCGACCTGGTGCGCCACGACATGCTCATGAACATGGGTGCCGTACCGGACGCTTCGATCGTCGAGATCGTGGACACGGCATGGCCGCCCCTGCTCCACATGCCCCCCCAGGACACCTGAGCCGGACGCCGGGCACCGGTACACGTCGGCGTGGCCCCTGAGCGGCAATGTCCGCAGCGATCAGCGGCGCGCGAGGTGGCCCGGCCGAGGCCTACTCGCTGAGCCCTACTCGCTGAGCCCTACGACTCCCCACCCCCGCCGGGCGGCTTCGGACAGGACAAGGCCCCAGTCGTCCAGCAGGTCGACGAACGCGTCGAAGTCGCCGACCCACCCCTGGGGCTCCGCGGCATGCTCGTTGTAGGCCCCACGCAGCGCGTCGAGCCGGGGCCCGACCCGCTCCCACGTGGCAGCCAGTTCCCGCACGCCGTCCGGCGACCGCGCGAGCAGCACGCCATACGTGACGGCGGGGTCATCGCAGAAGAAGCCCGGATCCATGTGCTCCGCCTCACCGTCCAGCCCTCCCCAGACCAGCCCGAGCAGCAAAGCGTCCAAGTCGGTCCGTACCACCGGGTCGGCATGGTCCCGTACCGATTCCCATCGCTCCCCGGCCCAGAAGTGCGCCTTGAACGATCCAAGGGTGCCCCGGAACTCGTAGACGGCGAAGGCGTCGCGGTGAGGCCCTCGTGGCCAGTCCCAGCCGCTTTCGATCTCCGGCGCGTCGAGATCCCACAGCCCTGTCTCGTCGGCGTACCAGGCACCCCTCAACCGCGCCAGTCTCTCCGCGGGCGGAACTTCCCCCAGCCACGACCAGTCAGCGATCAGCACACTGATGTCCAGCCCCATGTCCCTGAGAGTACCGATCACCCGATTCCGCACGGTGCCCGCACTGGAGCGCTCGCGGCGTCGGCCACCCGGTGAGCGCACCTCGCGAAGTGGCGGCGGGCCGTGTGCTGTCGGATGCTGGGCGATGGAAAGCGCCTGTCACGCCCCGTCGATTCGGTCCCTGATCGGCTCTCGGCAGGTGCACCGGGCAGCCCGGGCGAAGACGTCGGCGGGATGCAGTGACGCAGGAGGCCCGCGTGATCGCCACGTCCCCCGAAGCACCCGACCACCTCCGCACCACGGAGCGGCGCACGGCAGATCTGTTCGCCGCCTTCGTCGACCGTGAGGCCCCCGGCGTTCCGCTGCCGGGCCGGTCGACGGCACGCCGCCTTGCCGCCCTCACCGCTCTGGGACGCCACGACCTGTCCCTGGCACGGCTCGCCGAGGGGCACCTGGACGCCGCGGCGATCCTGTACGACCTGGACCACCCCCTGCCCGCCGAAGGAGAGCGGTGGGGGGTCTGGGCCGCGCGCCCACCGGGACCCGGCACGCACGCCATCCCCGTCGGCCAGGGATGGACGATCAGCGGCAACAAGCCGTACTGCTCCGGTGCCCGCAGCTGCACCCACGCCCTGGTGACCGCCGACGCCGACGACGGCTACCGACTGTTCGCCGTCGCCCTCGACCACCCGGGCGCAAAGCCGCTGGAAGGGACGTGGCCGGCGATCGGTATGGCCGGCAGCGACAGCCTGGAGATGTCGTTCACGGACGTGCCCGCGCGGGCGGTCGGCGGGGTGGAGGGCTATCTGACGCGCCCCGGATTCCAGCATGGAGGCATCGGCGTGGCGGCCTGCTGGGTCGGTGGCGCCCACGCGGTCGCCGCGCCCCTGTACGAGCGAGCGGCGGCGGGGCGGCTGAACGAGCACGCGGCGGCGCACCTCGGGGCGGTCGACATGCTGCTGCACACCGCCGACACCGTGCTGCGGCAGGCGGGCGACGACATCGACGCCGACCCCCTCGACGAGCGCGAGGAAGCAGTCGTACGCAGCCTGCGGGTGCGGGCCCTGGCCGAGAAGGTGTGCACCGAGGTCCTTGACCACGTGGGGCGTGCCACGGGCGCCGGGCCGCTGTGCCACGACGAACTGCACGCTCGCGCCGTGGCCGATCTGACGGTCTACGTACGTCAGCACCACGCGGAGGCGAACCTGGCCGAGCTCGGCCGCCTGGCGACCGCCACCACGGACTGCGCGGAGGCGGCACGATGAGCACGCCGAGGACCGCCGACGCCGCGAGGCGGGCCGCTGCCGCGGCGATCGACGCACAGGGCACCGACGAGGCCGAGTGGCAGCAGGCGCGGCTGGCGGACCACCTGCCGCACCTGGCCCTCCCGACAGGACCCGTCGTCGTGGTGGCCGCCCACCCCGACGACGAGGTCCTGGGATTCGGCGGCACCATCGCCGCCCTGTTCCAGGCCGGGGTGGCGGTCCACACCTTGTGCCTGAGCGACGGGGAAGCCTCCCACGGACCGGCGACGCCGTTCGCCCGGGCACAGCTGGCCGCCCGCCGCCGAGGCGAACTGGCCTCAGCCCTGGGCGAGCTCGGCGAGCTGCCCGCCCCCGTGCACGCCGCTCTGCCCGACACCGCCATCGACGCGCACGAGAAGGAGGCCCGAGCCGTGATCGGGGAGCTCCTGGACGCCGTCGGGGCCGCCGTGTGCGTGGCGCCGTGGGAGGGCGACCTGCACAGCGACCACGAGGCCGCGGGCCGAGCCGCCGCGGGCGCCGGCCGCGACACCTCCACACCGGTGTGGTCCTACCCGGTGTGGATGTGGCACTGGGCCCGCCCGCGCGACCCCCGCGTGCCGTGGCACCTGGCGTCGGTCCTCCCTCTCGCCGAAGCGGCACTCGACCGCAAGAAGGCGGCCCTGGCACGGTTCACCAGCCAGTTGGAGCTGCGGGGCCCGGGCATCGAGCCGGTGCTGCCGGCGCAGGAGATCGCCCACCACACCCGCGCCTTCGAGACGGTGTTGCGGTGAACACCCCCGCGAGCTACTTCGACGATCAGTACGCCCACGCCGCCGATCCCTGGCACCTCGGCGAGCGGTGGTACGACTGCCGCAAGTACACCCTGACCGCCGCGGCCCTGCCCCGGCCCCGCTACGCGCGGGCCTTCGAGCCCGGCTGCTCGGTCGGCGTGCTGACCGAACTCCTGGCCGCCCGCTGCGACCGTCTGCTCTCCACCGACCGCATCGCCTCGGCCGTCGAATCGACGGCCCGGCGCACCGCCGGACTGGACCACGTCACGGTGCGACGGATGACGGTCCCCGAGCAGTGGCCCGAGGAGCCCTTCGACCTCGTGATGCTGTCGGAAATCCTCTACTACTTCGACACCGGCACCCGTACGCGGCTCCTGCGCCAGAGCGTGGAGAACCTGAGCGAGGGCGGCCATCTGGTCACGGTGCACTGGAACCACCCGGTGGCCGAACACACCTGCACGGGCCGTGAGATCGCCGACCACCTCGACACCCTGACGGGCCTGAGCCGACTGGCCCGCTACGACGACTCCGACTTCACCCTCACCGTCCACGAACGCAACCCAGGTCCGGGGCCGGTGCTCTCCGTGGCCCGCGCGGAAGGCCTCGTGTGACGCCCTCAGCCCTGGCCGTGGTCGTCCCCGCGCACAACGAGGAGGACCGCATCGCTGCCTGCCTGCGCAGCCTGCGGGTGGCCGCCGCTCGAGCGGCGTCGCTGCCCGTGGTGATCGTGGTGGCGGCGGACGCGTGCACGGACGCCACCGCGGACCTGGCCGCCCGCGGGGGAGCGCACGTCCTGGAGACCCCCGGCCGCAATGTAGGAGCCGCGCGGGCGGCCGGCACCGATCGCGCACTGGAACTGCTGGCAGGTGCGGGCCCGGACGTGTGGCTGGCCATGACGGACGCCGACACCACGGTGCCCGCGGCCTGGCTCACCCACCAGGCCGCCTTGGCGCGGCGGGGTTATGACGCCGTTCTGGGCTCCATCCGCCTCGACCCCGCCACGGCCGGCGCGCTCTTGGTGGCACGGCACGACGTCGACTACTTCCGCACCCGCGGACCCGGTGAGGCGGGGCGGGGGTGGGAGCACCCGCATGTGCACGGCGCGAACCTGGGCGTCTCTGCCGCGGCCTACCTGCGGGTGGGCGGCTTCACCCCCCTGCCCAGCGGCGAAGACCGCGACCTCGCGATCAGGCTGTCCGCCACGGGCCACCGCATCGCCCGCACCGACCAGCACCCCGTGCACACCGCGGCCCGCTTGCGCGGGCGGGCCCCCGGAGGTCTCGCCGACCTCCTGGCGGCCCTGCACCGCGCGACATGGCATCCGCCCGTTCCGATGCACGGCCCCGTGCCACCGGACCCCGTGGGCCTGGCCTGACGCCAGGCAGTGAGGAGGCCCGAATGCACACACCGGAAAACACTCGGCCTGTCCGACTCAGATGGGATTGCGGTGATTGGGTGCGCCGATCACGGGTACCGGGAGGCGGCATAACCGTACAAAGACAGGAGAGATGACTATGACTTCCGAGGCCGCCTCCACCACTCCCCGCTACACCGTCCCGGGCCTGACGGTGCAGGACGCCGGCACGGTCATCGAGCTGCTGCAGCAGCGTCTGCATGCCCTCAACGATCTCCACCTCACGCTCAAGCACGTCCACTGGAATGTGGTGGGCCCGCACTTCATCGCGGTGCACGAGATGCTCGACCCGCAGGTCGACCGCGTTCGCGACATGGCCGATGACGTCGCCGAGCGTCTCGCTGCTCTGGGAGGCGTCGCCCACGGCACTCCGGGCGCACTGGTCAAGGAGCGCAGCTGGGAGGACTACAGCGTGGGCCGCGCCGACGCCATCGCCCACCTCGGCGCGCTCGACATCGTGTACACCGGGATACTCCAGGACCTGCGTGCCGCCACCAAGACGGTGGGTGACATCGACCCGGCCACCGAGGACCTGCTGATCGGGCAACTGCGTGACCTCGAGCAGTTCCAGTGGTTCGTACGCGCGCACCTGGAGACCGCGGGCGGCACCCTCGCCACGGCCGGTGCCACCACCGAGACGGAAGCCGCGAAGCAGTCCGTCGACCACTGACATCAACTCCGGAGCAAACGCCGCAGCAAACAAGGGAAAGGCGCATCACCATGTCCGACAAGCCGCTCAACGGTCACCGGGTGCTGGTACTCGTCACCAACTACGGAGTGGAACAGGACGAGTTGCTGGTGCCGGTCCGCCGGCTGCGGGAGGACGGCGCGGACGTCACCGTCGCGGCCGTGACCGCGGACCCGGTCCAGACGCTGGTGGGCGACCGGGACCCCGGCGAGACGCTGGAGCCCACCACCACGCTGGAGACGCTGGATCCCGGCGCGTACCAACTGCTGCTGATCCCCGGCGGCACCATCAACGCGGACCAGCTCCGCCTGCAGCCCAAGGCCCTTGAGACGATCCGGGAATTCGCGGCATCGGGCCGCCCGATCGCGGCGATCTGCCACGGACCGTGGGCGCTGGTGGAAGCCGACGTCTTGAACGGCAAGACTTTGACCTCCTACGCATCGGTGCGCACCGATGTGGTCAACGCGGGCGCCAAGAACTGGGTCGACGAAGCCGTGGTGAGCGACGACGCGAACGGCTACACCCTGGTCACGTCCCGGACGCCGAAGGACCTCGACGCATTCCTCGGCGCCGTCAACGAGGCACTGGTCGGCTCCTGAGCGAGGGCATCGCGGTGCTTCAGGGCCTCCGGCGGGGAGGCCTAGGCGCCAGCGGACGCGAAGGCCCGTACAGGTCTGCAGGGGCGACGGCCGCCCCTGCAGACCTGCGACGACATCAGAGTCGGCGGAATCGGCGTCAAACTCCCGGGTCCGCCTCGACGGGACCGGGCTTCAGTGCCCGCGCCGCTTCCAGTTGGGCGGCGAAGGCCAGACCCAGGAACAGGGCGATCGAGGTCAGGTAGGCCCACAGCAGCAAGGACATGAAGGCGCTGAGCGGACCATAGACGGTGTCGAAGGAGCCGCTGAGCGAGAGGTACAGGCTCAGCAGGCCGGTCAGACCCGTCCACAGCAGAAGGTAGAGCGCCGCGCCGAACGCCAGCCAGGTGTAACCAGGTTGCCGGCGCCGGGGGGACCACCGGAAGATGATGCTCGCGGAGACGAGCGCCAGCACGAAGCCCAGCGGCCAGCGCACCGACCCGAACGCGCTACTCACCCCGTGCCCGACACCGAAGACCTCCACCGCCGCGGCCGCCAGATCCCGGCCGGCCACCATCACGACGAAACCCAGCCCCAGGGGGAGCCCCGCGACAGCGGCCATGGCGAGGCCACGCAGATACTTCCGGTGGAAGGGCCGGTCGCGCTCGTTGCCGTAGATCCGGTTGGCGCCGCGTTCGATCTGGCACATCGCCGTCGTGACGTTGGCCAAGGAGAATATGAGCCCGAACCAGAGGGTGACCTGCGTGCCGCTGCCCGCGGTTCGGCGGCTGCGGGTCAGTGCCTCGTCGACGACATCGGCGCTCGGCCCCCGTGCCATACGGTGGATGACCACCTCGGCGAACCGGCCGACGTCCTGAGTGTGCAGCGCGGTCGACAGGCCGACGAACACGATCGCGAGCGGGACGACCGCGAGAACCGTCTGCAGCGCCAGTGCCCGGGAGTGGCTGAACCCGTCCGCGTAGCGGAACCGCACGAAGGCGTCGCGGAACAGCCGCCACCCTCCGTAGTGACGCAGCGCCACGAACGCCTCGTCGCCGGAGAGCTCTTCGCCCTCCATGTCCCGCGTCTCGGGAACCGTCGTCGCCGTGCCCATGGCCCGCCCCTGCTTCGTTCGTCCTGCGCCGACAGGAAGTTCCTGCGTACGAGTGCCCGGTGCCCAGGCGCCGCCGCCCCAATCCGGCAGCGGCACAGCACGTACTCGCCGCCATTGTCCTCGCAGGCGCCGCCTTGGCTGGGATACGTTGCGCCCTGTGGAGCGGATCTTGGTGGTGGGCGCCACGGGTGCGGGTAAATCGACGCTGGCCCGCGCCCTGAGCAGTCGGCTGGACCTGCCGTACCGCGAGATGGATGCGCTGCACTACAACGGCCCCAACTGGGCCACGAACAACAGGCTGGCCGAGGACGTATCAAGGCTGACGTCCGAACCGCGCTGGATTTTTGACTCCCTCGGAACTCCTGAAGTCCGCGATCTGCTGTGGGTGCGGGCCGACACGGTGCTCTGGCTGGACTATCCGAAACGCGTCGTCATGCCCCGAGTCCTGCGCCGGTCCTTGCGCCGCACCGTCACGCGCGAGGTGCTCTTCGGCGGCAACCGGGAAACCTGGAGGGACTGGCTGAGCAGGGAACATCCGGCCTGGTGGGCCTGGTCCCAGCACGCGTCACGCCGCCACGCCATCGGGCGTCGGATCCGCGACCCGCGCTTCGCCCCACTCGACACGCTCCGCTTCAGCCACCCCAGCGACACCACGGCCTGGCTTGCGTCCCTCTGATCCGGTAGTGGCGACGGATCGCAGGTGCGGTCGGCCGGGAGGACAGGCTGGGGCCTTCACCCCAGCCCCGACCAGCAGGACTACCGCCTCACCGCACGACCCCGACCGTCACTTAAGAGGACCCGCACCCTTCAGGGCCGCGCCTGCGAAGGCAGGGTGAGGATCTCGGCTCCGTCGTCGGTGATGGCGATGGTGTGCTCGCTGTGTGCGGTCCGGCAGCCCGTCGCGCTGCGCAGCGTCCAGCCGTCCGCGTCGGTGACGAGCGTGGCGGTGTCGGCCATGATCCAGGGCTCCAGGGCGAGCAGCAGGCCGGTGCGCAGCTTGTATCCGCGCCCGGGGCGTCCGGTGTTCGCGATGTGCGGGTCCTGGTGCATGGTCGAGCCGATGCCATGGCCTCCGAACTCGGTGTTGATCGGGTAACCCGCATCGCTGAGGACCGTGCCGATGGCGTGGGAGAGGTCGCCGATGCGCGCTCCCGGCTTCGCGGCGGCGATGCCGGCGGCGAGCGCCCGTTCGGTCGTCTCGATCATCGCGACGCTCTCCGCGGGCCGGGCCTTGCCCACCAGGAAGCTGATCGCGGCGTCCGCGGCCACCCCGCCCCTGGCGACGGCCAGGTCGAGGGTCAGCAGGTCCCCGTCGGCCAGCGTGTAGTTGTGGGGCCGTCCGTGGAGTACGCCGTCGTTGACCGCCGTGCAGATGTAGTGACCGAACGGGCCGCGCCCGAAGGACGGCGCGTAGTCGACGTAGCAGGACTGCGCGCCCGCCTCGGTGATCATTTCTTTGGCCCACTGGTCGATGTCCAGCAGGTTCGTCCCGACCGCGCTGCGCTGCTTCAGCGTGTGCAGGATGTCTCCGACCAGGGCGCCGGTGCCCCTCGCCCGCTCGATTCGCGCGGAGTTCAGGATCTCAATCATGGGGACCTCTCACGTACGTCCAATAACTATCCCGGTCTAACTGTACCGGTATTAGAATGGGTACATGGTCAGGTTGCCGCTCACCCCCGCCGAGGTAGAACGCGGACAGCGCCTCGGCGCCCTGCTCCGCCGAGCGCGGGGCTGCCGCTCGATGCTCGACGTGGCACTCGCTTCGCACATTTCGCCCGAGACTCTTCGGAAGATCGAATCCGGCCGCGTGGCCACCCCCGCCTTCCCGACGATCGCGGCCATCGCCAACACTCTGGGCCTGTCCCTCGACGCGGTCTGGGCCGAGATCAGCCAGCCGGAGTGCACCCTTGAGGACCAGTCGGTCCTGTCCGGCGCCCGGCACGCATCGCTGGTTTCGTAGCGCCGGGCTCAGAGGGGTGCTGGACGTGCGCCCTGCCGCGGCCGGTCGATCGGTCGACCGGCCGCTTCGCGGGGGTGGCGGCCGCGGTCAGCCCTGGTCGGATGATCCCGGCGACGGCATGGACGCGTCGATGGGTACGACGTTGAAGTACTCCTCGATGCGGTCGATGAGGCCGCCGTCGAACCGGAAGTACATCGCCGCGTGCACGTCACTGCGGGAGCCGTCGGTCGCGGTCAGGTGGAGTACCTGCTGCTGGAGCACCGCGTCGTCGTCCTGGAACTGCCGCACGATGTCGTACCGGAGGGTGTCGACGTCTGCGGCCAGTCGCTTGAGCAGCTCCATGTTCTCGTCGATCGGCTGGGCGCCGCTTCCGTCGTTGTGCCACACGGTGGCGGTGTCGGTGCACAGGGATCGCATCGTGACGTAGTCCCGTGCCTCCCACTGTCGGAGATAGTGCACTGCTGCTGCGCGAAGGTCCTGGTCAGGTGTCATCGGTATTCCTTTTGGGGTGTGCAGGCTGCGGCGAATGTCAGACGGCGGGGCAGGTCGCGGTGTCGGTCGGCGTTCCTGCTGCGAAGACGGGGGAGCGTTCCCCCGCTTCGATGCGTAGGGGGAGGTGGTTCTCCCGGGGAGGCAGCGGGCAGGGGAAGGCCGCCGAGAAGATGTGATGGGGGACCACAGCCCGGTTGAAGTCGATACGGGCCATGCCCGTGGCGTCCTTGGGCCGGGTCAGGATCAGCCAACGGCCCATGCCGGGCGTGTCCGTGCCGCTCGTGCCGTCGGTGAAAGTGATCAGCAGGGTGTCGCCGCCCACACCGAACGCCCGGAGCTTGTGCCGCTCGCCTCGCAGATCGAAGACGAAGTCACCTGGGGCCGGGAGGGTGTCGCGCATACTCGGGCTGGTCAGCCGGGTCACTTCCAGCAGACGCCCGGCATCCGCCGGACGGTACTCCGCCTCGACGGCCCAGGTCGGATCCCATGGCCACGCGTCGATCCCGCGCAGGCCGACGAGGGTGGGCGCGGCGGGATCCCACACGACCAGGACATGGGCTCCCCGCAGTTCCTCGATGGTGCCGCGCCGTCCGCCGGGGAAGAACAGGCTGCTGGCGCTGGTCAGTTCCACCGTGCCGTCCACGGCTTGGCCATCGACGGATACGCCCTCCGCATGGGCTGCTGTCAGCGTCAGGCTCCCGGCGAAGCCGGTGGACGTCCACCGCCCCGGAACCTCGGGGACTTCCTGCCCCGGTTCCGTGATCAGCCGATAGGCCACGCGACCCGCCTTTCCGTCCGGTCCCGCCATCTCCTCCCACCGGCTCCGGCGCCAACTGTCGTACCCGGTCAACGTGTTGTCGTCATCGAAGCATTGGCTGGACACAGTGCTCTCCTCTCCAAAGTGGCGGTCACCCGCGACCGCCGTCAGGACTCACCGCCGGCCGGAATCCTCGACCGGTTCGACGGCCGTTCGCCGGCCGCCGCAGCACGGCCACGAACGGCCGGCCGTCGTACGGTGCGTCACCGCCCACGCCCTTCAGCCGCGGACCGGCTGGTGGGGTCGGTGGTCTGGATGGTGCACTCGACCCGAGAGGTCCAGCAATTCAGCTTGCTATTACGGCAAGTTCGGGAGGTGGTGCGGCCACCCTGTTCGGCCTGTGCGGTGCAGTTCTGGACCCGATGCAGCGTCACGGCCTGCTGCCAAGCCGCGCGGGCGAGAGCAGGGCGGCCCATGGCGTGGCGGGTCTCGCGCAAGCTCTGATGCAGCTCTCAGGCGGGAAGCGGTTCGACCTCGGGGTACGGGCTGAGCATGGTGTCGAAGTAACCCTCCGGGGTTCCCTCCAGGAAGGTCGACAGGTTCTCGAGGAAGGCGCGTAGCGGGGGCGTCGCGTTGTGCTGGTCCAGGTCTTCCTGTGAGCGCCAGACCTCATACAGGAAGAAGCGGCCGTCCTCGTGCTCGTGGAGGTGGTACTGCAGGTTGCCGGGCTCTTGCCGGGTGGGTTCCACGAAGGAGGAGAGGATGCGCCGGGCCTCCTGGCGTCCCACCGCCTCGCCAGCGGCCACCGTCGCTACGACGACAGCGCACCCGCCGTGGTCCGCCGCATTCGCGCACTGCTGGACGCAGGCCTTCCGACCCGGGTCATCCGCGACCTCCCGTGTAGGCCCGCCGCCCGCCCTTGGAGACGGCGGGCGCTACACCAAATTGATCAACCTGACGAAGCGGCTCCTGGAGGCCGGGGTGCCCGCATGCGGAGGTTACGAGGATCCGCATGCTGATGCTGAAGCGGATTCAGGATTTCAGCAAAGTTTCCCGTTGTAATGGGCGCCTTTGGTTCTCCACGATGGGCCCAGATCGGTTTCCCCGGGGTGCACACAGATAGGGCCCACATCGCCCCCGATTGTCAGGGTCACCATGATCTGGACACTGGACCCATCACTCGTGCAGTGGTTGTACCAGGCCCTTCCGCCTGACTCCGAGTAGGCGCATGGCTTGGCATCAGGAGTCGCCGAAGCCGACGTGGCTCCGGCATATGCCATTAACCCGAAAATGCTTACTCCGGCCAACGCGACCGATCCAACTCTGCGCTTAATCATCGCCTGTTGCCCCCTCGATGGAATTGTTCCGTACGCGCAATTCCCGCGATTAACCCACACCTGACGCTCGCGGACAAGAAGCCCGACACCGGTAGATCGCCCCGCCACCTACACCTTTGACTGCGGACGATCGCGTTATTCCCCACGCGCTATTCCCCAGGGGTAAGTTCCATCGGAGGCTGACTCCGGGGACGTTGAGGCGTGGCGTACTGCCGATCCACCCCGTCGCCCGTTCGCCGCACCCCGGCCAAGCTCCCGTCGGACCCCGCTAAGCTCGCGCGCGGATCTCGTTCGTGCTCACGAGGAGTGTCATGCGCTACGGCTACATCGGCTCGATGAAGGTCAAACCCGGTCACCGAGCGGAGGTGGTCGCAGTACTGGTCGCCGGCGCGGACGGTCTACGCAAAGCGGGATGTGAGCTCTATGTCGTGACCGAATCGGCCACCGACGAAGACACCGTGTGGGTGAGCGAGGTGTGGGAGAGCAAGGAGCATCACGAGGCGTCGTTGCAGTTGCCCGAGGCGAAGGCTGCCATAGGCAAGGTAATGCCGTTCCTGACGGGCGAGTTCACCCGTCAGGAGACGCACGTCGTGGGCGGTCTCGGTATCTAGCCGCAGATGCGTGCCGTTCGGTCAGAGGTTGGCCCGCTGCCCAGCTGATGCCGGGAAGGCGCGGCCAACACGGCTCGTGGACAACGGTTCCTCCCACCGCCGCACAGAGGCCACCTACCGGCTGGCCACGGCGTTCCCGAACGCGGCGCTGGTGCATACCCCGATGCACGCCTCATCGCTGCCTCCACGACATGTGCTGGCCAGGCTCGCAGCACGGGCCGGAGATGAGAGCAGGGACGCGGGATCAGTCTTCGTCTGCACTCGACAGGGCTTCGGTGATGAGGCGGGTGGCGAAGTCGGGGTCCTCGGTGATGCGGTTGATGTGCTCGGCGAGGAGGAAGGCGGTGGCTTCCAGGGGATTCATCTCCGCCCGGGTCCAGTCTCCGTACTGTTTGCGCCACAGGTTGGGGCTCAGGCCGGTGCCCGCGGCGATGACGAGGCCGGCCATGGTGGGGATGGCCTCGGGGCGGACGCTCTTGGGCATCATGCGCATCGTGGCCACGAGGGTGGGCACCACGTACTCGATGACGTCCTTGCCGTGGTCTTCGTGGGTGTTGCGCAGCCAGGTCATGAACATGTAGATGAGCGTGCACGCGCCGTCCAGCAGGCCGTCGACTTCACTGGGGCCCAAGGAAGCGGTGAAGTGGTGGGTCAGTGCCTCTTGTTCGGGGTCGGTCCCGCTCTTGGTGTCGTGAATCCCTTTCAGTCGGGAATCGATGATCATGAGCGCCGCGCCCACATCGCCGACGGGAGCGTACTCGGGGTCGCAGGGTGATGACACAGGGTCCTCCTCGGGCGACCGTGATGGGTAACACGGTGTGCTCGTACGGTAGATGGCCTGCAAGGCGGAGGTCTGATGAATCCCGATAGGCAGCTCCTGGCGGGTACGAGCCGCTGCGTCTCCAGCCTGAGGTTGGCCGGCACCTAGAACGCTCTGGCGATGAGCGTGGTGCGCCTCGACTTCGCGTTCGAGAGTGGGGCGCCTGGCTTCATCCGCCCGTGTAGAGGCAGACGGGGGGATGCTGCCCTGACAGCCAGTTGCCTCCTGTGCTGTCACGCACTGCCGGTGGGCCAGAGCGCTGGCAGACCCGCGACCTCGGCGAGCGTGTGGCCATCCTGTCCCAGCCAACGCGCACCGGCCACGTGCTCGGTCCGGCAGACAGCGCGGCTAGCCGGTTTCGGTGCAGCCGGCCTCACGTTGGGTGTACTGACGAACCTGCTTCAGGGGTGACTGCCCTGGCCGTGGAGCCAACTCGCGAACTCCGGCGGAGTGTGGGCCGTGGCGGCTTTCGCTGCCGGGGCATTGCTCGTCGCCCCGCGCCGACGATCGCCTACACCTCGCCCTGGCCGGTGCGCTCACGGAGGGTGGGCTGGTGGTCGGGTACTCCGGCTACGCCGAGTTCGGGCGGGACGCCATGGGGGAGCCTCACCTTCCCGCTGGTGTGGCTAGGCCTGGCATGCATCGCGGGCCCCTTGTCCAGCCTGGCGGGGGCCTGGTGGCGGCGTGGTACTCATGCTGGCAGACTTCCGGCCACATGTGCGTTCGTACTCCCACTGGCTCAGCACGCTGTATTCGTGAGTGGTGGCGTGGCCCATGAGGGGGTGCCCGACGGCCTCCGCCCCGCACGCGATGATCGGCCCCGCAGGATCGGGGAGGGCCGCGCCCCGGCCTCAGCGCTCCGTTCGCTGGATCGCACCGTGGCGATCATGATGACGGTGGAATTTCGCGCGGTATTCCCTCGGTCGCTGGCCCGTGGTCCTGGCGAAGATGCCGCTGAATGTTCCAGGGTCGCGGTATCCGACGTCGGCAGCGATGGAGGCGACGGTCTTCTCGGTGGTTTCCAAGAGGTGTCTGGCTCGGCGAACCCGGGACGTCTGCAAGTAGGCGAGTGGCGTCTCACCGGCTTCCTGGCCGAAGCGACGGAGCATGGTTCTCGTGCTGACGTGGAACTCCTGGGCCAGGGTGGGCAGGTCATAGCGTGCAGTGAGGTTCTGGTCGAGCCACCGCTTGACGCTGAGTGAGAACTCCCTGCCCAGAGTTGGTATGAGCCCTGAGTCGACGTAGGGAGCTTGGGTGGAGCGCGCATCGTCAACTAGCGCGATGCGCGCGGTACTACGGGCGACGCGCGGGCCGTCGTGCTCGCGGATGAACTGCAGCGCGAAGTCGTACATCGCGCTGAAGGCCGCGGTGGTCGTGACCCCCCGATCGGTCACGACCAAGCGTTCCGGCCGGAGGTGGACATCGGTGTAGCGGCGAGCGAACCGGTCCGCGAAGAGCCAGGACGTGGTTGCTTCGCGTCCGCTGAGCAGTCCGGCTTCAGCTACGAGGAAGGCGCCCACGCAGATCGAGACGACAGCGGTTCCCGAGGCCGCCTGCGAGCGGATCGCCGAGACTTCCGGCCCCAGATTTGCGATCGTCGCGTCGAGATCGATTGTCGGCGACGACTCGAAGCCCGGCACGATCAGGACGTCCAGGGGACGCATCGACGAGACGTTGAGGACCGAGCCCGCGGACGCGATCACTTGCCTCCGGGGCGAGACGACCAACGACTCGTAGGCCGGCTGGTCCGCTCCGTGTGCCGCGGCGACGTGAGTTGCCATCGTCAGCAGGTCGGGCACGCCGAATACCTCCGACGCGAAGCAGCCGGGGTAGGCCAGCACACCAACTCGTAGCGGACTCATGCGATCCCCCTCCGCACCGCTGAAGGGTGGCGATATTACCGGGATACCTGGCGATGTCGCCGCTTCTCAGGAGGACGGCCACCCAGCAGTATCTCGCTCATGACAATCGTGCGAGGCCAGCGTGACCCTCTCGACGACTTCTTACGGAGGGACGTCAGCGTCGATGACGTCGACAAGACCGTGTACGTTGCCGGGTTCGGGCCGGCCGTCGTCCTGATGCCCGAGATGCCGGGCATCAGTCCCGACGTCGCCCGGTTTGCGCGATGGGTGCGTGATGCCGGTTTTACGGTGTACCTGCCTTCTCTCTTCGGCGTCGACGGCGCCTATCCGCTCGCCGAGGCACGCGAGAGCGTCGTTCGACGCGCCTGTGTCAGCGCAGAGTTCAGGGCGTTCGCCGGGGGCGGTACCAGCCCCGTCGTCACATGGCTGCGTGGTCTGGCCCGCCTGGCGCACGCCGAGCACGGCGGGCCCGGTGTCGGCGCCGTCGGTCTGTGTTTTACCGGCAACTTCGCCTTGACCATGGCGCTCGAACCCGCTGTCATCGCCCCCGTGGTCAACCACCCGTCGCTTCCGCTCGACGATCCCGCCGGTCTGGAGATCAGCAAGGAGGATGCTGCCGCGGTGGCCGAGCGCGTAACGCGCGACGGCTTGAAGGTTCTCGCCTACCGCTTCGAGAACGACAGTTGGTGCACCGGCCGGCGGTTCGCCGCCTACCGTGCGCTGCTCGGGGACGCATTCGACGGGCGAGTACTCGAAGCCGAGACCGCGAACACCGACCCTCCGCCCTTCTTCCGTGACGTCGTCGGCTGCGCCCACAGCGTTGTTACGGCACACCTCGTCAACCAAGAGGGCCACCCCACCATGCAAGCCCGGGACGAGATCATCGCCTTCCTGACCGAGCGGCTCGGGGCGCGGACGGATTGATGCGCGCCGCCCCGGCCAGGGTGACCCTGAGTTCCCCGGTCGGCTCTCGTGCATGAGGTCAAGGTCGTGCGGCAGGAGGCCAGCTCAGGTGAGGAATTTCGCCAGCAGGGCCATCTCGGTGGGCGGGTCGATCACCGGCTGGATGAGGAGTTCGTCTACGCCGGCCTGCTCCAGGGTGGTGATGCGGGCGAGGAGGTCGTCGCGGCTGCCGACCAGGGCCAGGGTGTTCATCAGCGAGGGCACAACCAGGTCCCGGTCCTGCGGTGCGATGCGGCCGAGGTAGTTGGGGTAGAGCTTGGTGTGCCGGTCCGGCGCGGTGGCGGTGGTGTCGCGCCGGTCGAGGAGCCGCCGCACCGCCTCGCGTTCCTCGGGGCCGAGTTGCTCGGCGAAGGCGGGCGTATCGGCGGCCGTATCGGCGGCGAACGCCAGCAGCGACAGGACGAGGTGGCCCGTCGCGTCCCGGGCCGCGTCGCCGTGGGGGTCCTCGCCCTCGTCGAGCAGGTGGAGGGCGGTGACCACGTAGGAGTCCGCCCGGTTGTCCGTGTGGGAGTCGGTGGCGAGGGGTGTGCCTTGGGCGGCGGCATGGCGGCGGGTGTCGTGCAGCGCGTGCCATGCGGTGGGGTCCAGTAGGCCGAAGGAGATGAGGCCGGTTCCGCGGCGGCCGGCGACGGCGGCTGCCTTCGGTCCGAGCAGTGCGGCCACGACGAACTCGATCGGGTCGGCGGTGTTCACATGCGCCCCGGCGTGGAGGAACCGTACGTCGCGGACCCGGTCACCTTCGCGGTACTCGGTGGAACGTCCGGCGCAGAGGTCCTGCAGTGCGACGGTGAAGTTCTCCAACCGGGCCGCCGTGGTCGGCCGCATGCCCAGGGTGCGCCGAGCGGTGTTTCCCGTGCCGACCGCGCAGATGATCCGGCCCGGCGCCAGGGCGTTGAGGCTTGCGAGCCCGCTCGCGGCGGCCGGGGCCGAGCGCAGCGCCGGTGAGGTCACGCCGATGCCGAGCCTGATGCGGCTGGTGGCCTTCGCACACAGGCTCAGGGCTACGAAGGGATCGCCGTGGACCATGGGGGTGTCGTTGACCCAGAAGCTGTGCAAGCCCAACTCCTCTGCCCGCACGGCGAGTTCCTCCACACCGGGCTGCGCGGCGACAACGACGCCTGCACGCATCTGAACCTCCAAGATATGAGGATCGAAACGAACCTGCTCAGCATGGCAGGCCCCGGCACAGGGCCGTTGCGCAATCGCGTGATCTTGTAGCGTCGCAGGGTGTGGCCAGTCGTCTCAAGTGGCGGGCTGCGCCGTCTGTGTCACCCAGGGTCTACTCGTGGACGATCGTCGGATCGTGTACGAGCATCGCGCTGGGCGCGGTGCGTGGGCGCGGGCGGACCAGTGTTCTCACCATGCCGACCCCCGCCACGACAGCGGCGAGGTGCAACACGGGGGCGACAGCGAGGTTCTCCGGCAGTTTGACGTCGGCGGGGTCAGCCACGGCGACGAACAAGGTTAGCGGCAGTTTCCAGCCGCTCCAGGCGAAGAGCGAACCCGATCCCAGCCAGCCGAGCGCCAGCAGCAGCCGATGAGGCACCCAGACCGGACGCTTCCGGGCGAGTGTCCAGCTGGCGGCGGCACCGGCGAGGGCCCAGAGCGCGCTAACGCTCGTCAGCAGGTACCAGTTGGTGTCCCGTGCGGCAGGTCTCGCGATGCCGAGGGTGCCGCCGACCGCCCAGTACGCCCAGACAAGACCGACGGTGCCTGCGAGGGCTGCCGCCCACCTCGGAACGGTGGGCGTAGCGTCCCCGGCCTGACGGGTGAATGCCTCCGGCCAGCGCCGGCGCAGGTAAAACGGGATCGCGAGGGCCAGCCCCAATCCCATCCCGATGAAGCTGAACTGGATCAGCGCGCCTTCCCAGCCGGGCATGGAAGGATCATCGCCCCCGCTGTCGGCCGCTGGGCCGCGCCCGGCGTCGAGCACCGTACTGAGCACGGCGTACGGCAGGATCGACACCAGGAATCCCGCCCCCGTCCAGGCGCAGAAAGCCACCAGGAACCCCGGTATCCGCATGCCCCAAGGCCGGACCAGAGCGAGCGCCAAGGCGATCCCGATTCCCGCCATGCCGATGGTCACGGTGTTGAGGAGTACCCAACCGGCCAGGCTGAAGCCCTCCCCGATCGGTGCCAGGCCCAGCAGAGAGCCGGCAACCCACGCCACCTTGATCAACAAATAGGGTGACAGCGCAAGGGCCGCCCCGTACCCCGCGAACCTCCCGACCCGCTCCCAGCGTTCCATCTGGATGCCCCTTCCTCGGCAAGGACTCCAGCCTTGGGCATCGCCCCGCCGACACGCGTCAGCTTCAGGGGGCCTCTACCTCCGTCAGACGGCGGAGCCCGTGGTCATCCCGCAGGTGGCCCTTGCCGGTTCCGATCCGCCTGCGCAGGTGCGGTAGTGGAGCAGGCAAGGGGCAAGGAATGTGGCTTGAACGAAGGGGGCGGGGGCAGGCTGCGGCGACCTCGGGGAGCTCGACGAACGACGCGGCAGCCCCCGTACGGCCTGTCCTCCTTGGCCCGGTTCCCCGGCGAGGGAGCCGCGCTCTTGGCCACGGGGCCGACTACGCCGCCGCGAGGTGTGTGCGGGCCCAGTCGGCGAAGGAGGTCAGGGGGATGCCCATGGCCTGGGCGTATGCGGGGCGGGCGGGCTGGTCGACGAGGTTGTTCCAGTCGTGTCCGGCTCCCCAGCTCGGCATGCCCGCCGCGAGCGCCTCGTCGAGGCTCATCGTCGGGGCGGTGACCGGCACGCCCCACACCTCCGAGAGGACCAGCGCGATCTGCTTCATGGTGAGCCGGTCGCTGGCCAGTTCCAGCTCGACTTCGTGGAAGCGGTCCGGGTCGACGATGGCGTGGGCCACTGCCGCGCCGATGTCCTCCCGTGCGACCAGGGCCAGTTCCGTATCCGGCTTGACGACGGTCGCAAGGCCGCCTTCGGGCCCGTGGGGTGCGAGCGCGGGGAGATTCTCCATGAAGAACGCGGGCTTGACCACGGTCCAGCGCGGGAAGGCCGCGCGTCGTACCGCGTCCAGGATTGCCTGCTTGGTCTCGAAGTAGGGCTGCATGGGTGCCCAGCGGCCTTCGTCCCAACCGGGTGCCTCGGTGTGTGCGCCGACCCCGCTGGTGGAGGACTGCACGAACTGGCTTACGCCCGCCCGGCGGGCTGCCTCGATCAGGTTGGTTGCCTGGGCGAGTTCGCCGGCGAAGTCGATGCCGTCCTCGGTGAACGGCGGCATCTGGACCGAGAAGACCGCGCGGGCTCCCTGGGTGGCGCGGGTCAGCGAGGCCGGGTCGGTGAGATCACCGGTGATCAGCTCGGCGCCCAGGGCCTGAATGGCTTTGGCTCCGTCCGTGTGCGGGTCGCGGACCAGCGCCCGGACCGGTGTCTGTCCGGCGAGCAGGGCCCGGACGGTCGCACCGCCCTGGCGGCCCGTGCCGCCGGTCACCAGAACGGGTGCAGGGGCGTCGTCAGGCATGGTCGGATCTCCTTTGTACGTCGCGGAACGCAGAAATGGCGGGGGCCGCCGTTTCTGCGTTCCGTTACGATATGGCGTGGCCCGCCACTTAGCAAGCAAGGGGAATCATGCCTGGTCAGCGCTCGGACGCACGCCGCAACTACGCCCGCATCCTGGAAGTCGCGGAAGCGGAAGTGGCCGCCCGCGGTGCGGAAGCCTCCCTGGAGCAGATCGCCCGCACCGCAGGCGTCGGCTCGGCGACCGTGCGCCGGCACTTCCCCACCCGCCAGGTCCTCCTCGAAGCCGTGTTCCACGAGCGCATCCAGGCCCTCGCCGAACAGGCCCGTACCGGCGCCGCCGCGAAGGACAGCCGCGCGGCACTGCTTGCCTGGGTACACGACCTCCTCGCCTACGCCGTCTCCGCGCGCGGCCTCGCCGACGCCCTCACCTACCAACCGCCGGGCACGGACACCGCGCCGGACTCCTGCGGCTCCGTCCTGGAAGCCGCAGGCGCCCCGCTGTTGCGCCGCGCCATCGACGACGGCGCGGTCCGAATTGATCTCACCTTCCACGACCTGATCACGCTGACCGTCGGGATCGCCCTGGCCACGGAACACCAGGCGGCCCCCCTCGCTCACGCCAACCACCTGCTCGAGATCACCATTCAGGGGATGGCCAGGGGATGACCAGGGGATGACCAGGGGATGAGCCCAGCCCTCATCCACTGACCCATCCACTGACCGGGCCCCGTCGGTCGCAAGGCAACAGAGCGCTACACCCTCCCCGGGGCACGGCGGGTCCGGACAGCCCTCCGGCTGCGTGTCGCTGTCGTCGAACGAGGGCGCCTCATTTGCCGATACACCCGAGCCGGTCGGCTAGCGCTCGTCCGGCGGATCGTGCGCCGAGCCAGGGCCGGACCGAGGCGAGGGCCGGCCGGTGCCCTAATCGTGTTGACCGCTCCGGGCAGGCAGTGCTGGAGTCGGCACGTGGACAGCATCCCCGCCAACCGGCGGCTCTGGAACCAGATCAGCGGCGCCTACCAGCACGAGCACGACCCGCAAATCGGCGCCGCACCCCGGCTGTGGGGCATGTACTCCATCCCCGACGCGCACCTGCACGCCCTGGGCGACGTCACCGGCAAGCGCGTCCTCGAACTCGGCTGCGGCGCCGGACAGTGGTCCAGGGCGCTTGCCGCCGAGGGCGCCACCGTGGTCGGGCTCGACCTGTCCGAAGCCCAACTCGCCGCAGCGGCCCGCGCGATGGGAGCTGACCGCTACCCGCTGGTGCAAGGCGCCGCCGAACAGCTCCCCTTCGCCGCCGACAGCTTCGACCTGGTGTTCTGCGACTTCGGTGGGCTCAGCTGGGCGCCCCCGCACGTGGCTGTGCCGCAGGCCGCACGCGTCTTGGGCCGAGGTGGGCGCCTGGTGTTCAACGTCGCCAGCCCATGGTTCGAAGCTTGCTACGACGAAGCCGCCGGCCGCGTGACCACGACGCTGCGGCAGGACTACTTCGGACTGAACACCATCGCCGAAGACGACGGCGCGACCAGCTATCAGCTCACCTACGGCGACTGGGTCAAGGTCCTGCGCGGCGCGGGTCTGGTCATCGACGACCTCATCGAGCCGCGGCCCGAACTCGGAACACCCAACGGCTACAACGAAACCGACCCTCCCGACTGGGCACACCACTGGCCGGCGGAACTGCTCTGGGTAACCCACAAACCGTAGGGTCCACCGCACCGCACCGCACCGCACCGCGCCGAGACGTGAAGGCAACCCCTCGCCGGACAGGCGTGAGGGCTAGGCCGGGCCGATCGCGGCCTCGATGTGGGCGAGGTGGGCGGCGAGGATCTCTTCGAACGCGGCGCGGCGATCCACTCCGAGGGGGCGGACGTCGCGGGCGAAGTGGGCCAGGGCGGGGAAGCGTTCGGGATCGGCGCCGAGCACTGTGACGCGGAACAGCTCCATGCCTTGTTCGTACTCGTCCGACGTGATGGTGCTGACCCCGGCCTCGGAGGCGACCAGTGCGGCGATGAGGACCGCGAGCCGGTGGTAGCGCGCCGGGATCTCCTCGTCGGGCAGTCCCGACACGCGCAGGGCCTGCAGCACCTCTTCCACGATCAGCCGGGAACCGGCGCCGCCCGACGCGTAGCGTCCCCAGACCGCGGCGAGCTGGGGCTGCTGACCGAACGCCTCCCGCACGCGAAGGGCCAGGGACGTGATGCGCTGCTTCCAGTCGCCCTCGGCGCGGTAGCCGTCCATGGAAGCCAGGAGAATCCGGTCGGCGACCGCGCGCAGTAGTTCTGTCTTGCTGCGGAAGTGCCGGTAGAGGCTGGAGGAATCGGTCCCGAGGGCCGCTGCCAGCTTGCGCACGCTGAACGAATCCGCGTCGCTCGTGCGCAGCAACTCCGCCGCCGCGTCCAGGATCTCTTCGGTTGACCAACGCCTTCGGCCTGCCATCTTGCTCCTCTCGCCGGATCTCATCCTACCCGTGCACTTGGTGTTGCACGCACCGCGTGCATAATGAGGACATGAGTATGCCGGACGGGCCGGCATGCCACTCGTGCCCTGTTGTCCGGGTCAGGCAACCGATGCGGAGCCCTCCCCGGAACACGAAAGGACGCATGTCGTGAAGAACCCACTGGATTCCGCGGCGCTGCACGCCGCCATCGAAAACGTCCACCACGCCGGAGTGCCGGGCCTGTTCGCCGAGGTGCGAGACGGCGACCAGGTCTGGCGCGGCGCCGCCGGAGTCGCCGATGTCGCCACCGGCCGCCCCGTCACCGCGGACATGCGGCACCGCGTCGGCAGCGTCACGAAGACCTTCACCGCCGCAGCGGTCCTGCAGCAGGTCGAGAGCGGTCGGATCGGCCTCGACACCCCGATCGGTCAGTACCTGCCGAAGCTGGTTCCCGGAGAACGCGGCAACGCGATCACGGTCCGGATGCTGATCAACCACACCAGCGGCCTCGCCGAGTACCTCCCGTACGCCTACCCGTCCCTCAAGTCGTTCCCCGTACTCGCGGACACCAGGCCCCAGAGCCTGGACGACCACCGGTACACGCGGTTCGATCCCGCCGAACTGATCGAGATGGGGGTCACCGCACCGGCCTTCGCCGCCCCGGGCGGCACTCCGGGGCTGTACTCCAACACCAACTACCTTCTGCTCGCCCAACTCCTGGAGGAGGTGAGCGGCACAACGGCCGAGCTGTGCATCACCCGGAACGTCATCGAGCGCGCCGGGCTCCGGGACACCGAATTCCCCACCGGACCGCACATCAACGGGCCGCACTCGCAGCTCTACGAGGCGTGGTTCGGCATGATCGACCCGCCGCGCGACTACAGCGTCTTCGACATGTCGTACGCGGGGCCGTCGGCCTCGCTGATATCGACCGTCGCGGACCTCAACCGCTTCTTCGGCCTGCTGCTGGCCGGGAAGATCATCAGCCTGTCGTCGCTGGCGCAGATGCAGCGCACTGTCACAGTCGTCTCCCAAGAGGGAAAGACGATCGACTATGGCCTCGGCCTGTACCCGATGGAGGGTCCCGGGCAGGGCACCTTCTGGGGCCACGGCGGCACGGTCTGGGGTGGTGGAGCGCTGGCCATGACCCGCGCCGACGGCAAGCGCCAGATGGCGGTCGCGGTGAACCTGCAGAGGTGGAACAGGTTCGACTCCTCCGGCAAGCCCCAGCCCCACCCCATCGACGACGCGCTCGAGGCTCTGTATCGGGTGGCGATGTACGGCTGACCGGGCCGGGGTGGTTCCCGGACATGTGCGTCCGTTGTACGGCGCCGCCTCTACTGTCGTCGCGGCCCACCAGCCAGGCTGCGCTGCATCCAGGCAGGCGAGGCACTTGGGGTGGCCGTGGCGTGCGCTTCTGTCTCGTGTCATAACCGCGCGCTGGTCATGAGGGCGCATCCCTGGCGGCTTGCCCCAGCCCGCCAGGGGCAGGCTCCACGTCAGCAGGACCTACCCCACCAGGGAGGCCAGACCTAGCCAGAGCCCCGGGCGTCAGCCGCTGATTCCCACGCCGATGGCCAGTGCTGCGGCCGTGGCGACCAGTGCTCCGGCCCAGCCCGCGATGGTGTGCCCGTCGTCGTGTGCGCTCACTGTCCGCTTCCGTGCGTGGTCTCGGCCAAGGCTGACGCCCCCAACTGCCCCGCGCCATCCACGGCTTGAGCCTCATTGCGCCCGGCGATGAGGTCGCCCGTCCCTGCGTCACCGCGTGCTGAGGTGGAGCACTGCGGCTCGGCGGCACTTTTGACGAGGGTGATGGTTCCGTCGTCTTCGGTCGGCTGGATCGGGCGATACCCCGCGTTCTCGTAGAACGCGATGTTGCGGTGGCTGTGGGAGCCGGTGGACAGCACGATGCGGCGGCATTCCGGCGGGGCGGCGCGCTCGGCGATGTGCAGGAGCCGGCGGGCCAGGCCGTGACCGCGCAGGTCGGGTGCCACCCCCAGGCGGCCTATGTGCCAGTCGGTGCCGACGCGGCGTGCTCGCACCAGTGCGAGCAGCCGACCGTTGCGCCACAGGCCGGTGGTGTGCCACTCCCTCAGCCATGCGCGGACCTGGTCCGGTGACTCGTGCAGGGCCGGCACGGTCAGGGTGTTGTTGGCGAGTGCCTCATCCACCCAGCAGCAGCGCTGCAACACCGTGACCTCGGGTGCGTCCTGAGGGAGCAGCTGTCTTGTGTAGGACCCGGGCAGCGGTCCGGGCGTCGATCCGGCTCGGGCCGCCTCGCGCAACGGCCGCAGCGCGTGGGTGACTTGGACGAGTTCGTCCAGTACGCGGGCCGCCGCGGCGTCTCGGGCGGGATCAGGGATCACCTTGCCGTGCGCCGTGGCGTCGGTGATGCGCATCGCGACTGTGGCGCCCAGTGGCACCAGGCGCAAGGTGGTCGCTACCTGCTTGGCGTGCTGGACGGCGCGGGTGCCGGCCGAGGTGTTGCCGTAGCTGACGAAACCGACCGGCTTCCACGCCCATTCGCTGCCGAGGTAGTCCAGGGCGTTCTTCAAGGTCGCCGGCATTCCGTAGTTGTACTCCGGTGTGACGACGATGAAGCCGTCCGCCGCACTCACCATCGCGCTCCACCGGCGGGTGTGTTCGTGCTGGTAGATACCGGAGGACGGATGTTCCTCCTCGTCGAGGAACGGAAGCGCGAGGTCGCTCAGGCGGACGGTCACGAGTTCGGCCTGCAGCTGTGTTGCCCGGGACGTGAGCGTTTGGGTGAGCCACGTCCCGATCGCTGGGCCCAGGGCGCCGGGGCGCGTGCTGCACACCAGGACAAGGATCCGCGTCGATGGCGATGGAAATGGCGATGGCGAAGGCGATGTCGTTGACATGGAAACGAACGTAGCTGCTATTTTGATTACATGTCAATGAAAACGTCGGGCGGCACGCCGGCCTGGCTCGACCCCGAAGAGGAGCGCGCCTGGCGGGCTTTTCGCCGCATGGTGATCGCTGTCCAGACCGGCACGGCACGCGACTTGGCCGCAGCCGGACTTTCCGAGCCCGACTACGAGGTGCTGAGCACCCTGTCGGAACGCCCCGAATACACCAGCACGCTCCATGAGCAGGCCGCCAAGATGGGCTGGTCGCGCAGCCGCCTGTCGCGCCACGCCACCCGAATGGAGACGCGTGGCCTCATCCGACGCGCACCTGACCCCGCCGACGGCCGTGGCTGTCTGCTTCTGCTCACCGAGCAGGGCCTGGAAAGCCTCACGGAGGCTGCCCCTGCCCACGTCGCATCGGTTCGCCGGTACTTCGTCGACCGCCTGACGCCCGCCGACCTGACGGCCCTTGAGGACATCGCCCAGAAACTGGTCACGCCTACCAGCGCACCGGCAGCTCTCGCAGACTCCGCATGAGGCTGGTGCGCCACTGTGGCGTGCCGTCACCGTCGAAGGCCAGGCGGGGGAAGCGGTCCAGCAGGATGCGCAGGGCCATGGTTGCCTCCAGGCGGGCCAGCGGGGCGCCCAGGCAGTGGTGCAGGCCGTGCCCGAAGGCGAGGTGGGCGCGGGTCGCGGCCGGATCGCGGCGGATGTCGAACCGGTCGGGGGAGGGGAAGCGCTCGGGGTCACGGTTCGCCGCGGCGATGGAGAGAACGACGCGGGCGCCCGCCGGTATCCGTACGCCGCCGAGGTCGATCGGTTCGGCGGCATAGCGGTAAGTCCCCGCGGGCGCGGGCGACTCGACACGGAGCGTCTCTTCCACGGCGCCCTGCAGCAACTCGGGGTCGGCGCGGAGCGCGGCGAGCTGCTCGGGATGGCTGAGCAGCAGATGGACGGCGCTTGCGATGAGGTTGACGGTGGTCTCGTGCCCTGCGACCAGCAGCAGGAAAGCCATGCCGAGCAGTTCCTCCGGAGCGAGGCGGTCCCCGCCGTCCCCGTCGTGGGCGCGGACCAGGGCGTGCAGCAAGTCGCTCTCCGCCGCGTCCGGCAGCCGCCGCTTCTCCTCTGCGAGCCCCGCCAGGTAGACGGCCATTTCTTGCGAGGCGCGGGCGGACTGCTCCGCATCGTCGAGGGAGACGACCTTCGTCGACCACTCCCGGAAGGCGCCACGGTCCGCTTCTGGCACGCCGAGCAGTTCACAGATGATGGTGAGCGGCAGCGGATAGGCGTACGCGGCCACCAGGTCGGCACGGCCGTCGGCGGCCACGGCGTCCAGCAGCGCATCGGCCGCCTCCTGAACGCGGGGCCGCAGCGCCTGGACGCGACGCGCGGTGAACTCGCGGGCCACCAGCGTCCGCAGGCGGGTGTGGTCGGGCGGATCGACCTGGAGCATGTTGCTGCCCACGGAGTAGAGCCCGTCGTCCTTGAAGTCGGCGGAGTGCCGCACGTCATTGCGCAGCCTTGGGTCGACGAACGCGGTGCGCGCTTCCGCGTGCCCGACCACCAGCCACGCTTCGTCCCCGGTGGGGAAGCGCACGTGGTGGACCGGCCCCTGCGAGCGCAGTGCGGTGAAGGCGGAGTAGGGGTCGGCTGTGAAGTCGTCGGTGAGGGTGGCGAGTTGAACGGTGGGGCGCTGGGTGCGCATGGACGGCTCCCGGACAGAAGTGGGGATCACTCCCCGTTTACACGTCGAGATGACCGTAACATGAAGCGGGGAGTGCTCCCCACTTCGGTCGCCGAAGGCGGCACTACCCATACGCCGCTCTGTCCGCCGAAAACGGATGAGACGCTCACGCGCCAGGGGTTTGCCCCTTGGGCCCAAGTCCTCGGCTTCGAGCACCCCGTGGTGCGAGGCAGCCGTCAGCGCTACCTCCCCGGCGCCCACGCACTGTTGCGCCGCGCGATCCTTGGGAGGGCGTCCGTTTCCAGGGATCGCGGGTCCCGGCCCGGCCCGGCCTGGTCGGCCAGGACCAGATCAGTTGCCCTCCAAAGGCGAAGCGTCAGCGTCGCCCCACTCCGGGGCGCGCAGCCCGTGGACCCGTCGATAGGCGGCGGGTTGTGGGGACTTCCACTTCTTCGTGAGTGCCGGATCGGGCGCGTAGATCTCCACTCCCAGCGGATGGCACACCTCGACGGCATCACGGGCGCCCGGCCCCCACAGCGGGATCGACAGATCCCCGCCCGGGCAGGTGGACAGCGCGCACAGCAGGTCGATCTCGGCGAAGAACTCGAAGAAGTCGCCGGGCCGTGCGGGGCATGCCTTCATGAAGTAGCGGTCCTCGTCGTTGAGGCCCGTGCACTGGAAGACGTTCAGTACGTCGTGGACGTCGAACTCGGTCAGCCCGTACGGCAGTACGGCGCGCACGAGATTGGAGTGACACTGGTAGTCGAAGTCCCCGCCGCCCAGCATCCGGTTCACATAGGGATCGCAGCGGGTGCCGAGCAGATCGTGTACGCGACCGCCTTCGGCGTCCTGGCCGTAGGACTCCAGGGTGTCGTGCGTGATCGTGGCCATGGGCCGCAGATACGGCAGCGTCGACCACAGCCGGTCGTACCGGGAGACATGCGCGCGTTGCAGCTGGCGGGTTCGAGCGGCCCAGAACCGTTCGCGCGGATTGTCCCGATGCCACAGGTTGAGGTCGCCGACCTGTGGCCCCTGTACGGTGAGGATGCGGCAGACGTGGCCTGCCGGTACCTCCCAGGCCCGGCCGGAGCGAATGGGCACCTCCAGTTCTCGTACCGGCCGACGATGGTCCCGAACGTCCTGGGCGAGGCTGTCGTAGAAGGCCTTGTCGATGTCGGTGCTGCTGCCGGGGTGCGCCGGGTAGGCCGCCGGGGGAGTACCCATGGGATGTTGTCCTCTCTCCAAGTCAGGTGCGGGAAGAGTCACGTGCCGAGGGAGTCTTCGGCGGGCGGCGGCGCGGACTCAGACTGAGCGGTGGCCGTCGCGGCTCGCTGTGAGTAGGAGAAGACCGCCGCCAGACACAGACCGAATACCGCGAGTGAGAGCAGCGGAGTGTCGGGGGACGTCCAAGGTACGTCCCAGCCCGCCCAGTTGGGCACCGCGGCCAACAGGCCGACCAGGGATTCGCCGGTGATGATGCCCGAACTGAGCAGCACGGCGCGGTCGCGGGACGCCTTCGCGGCGCGGTCCGGTGACGGCGCCTCGCCACCAGATCCCCTATCGCCACCGGGACCGCGATCGGCCCGCCGTCGCGCTGCCCGCCGCAGGAAGAAGCCGAGCAGACCACCGACGAACAGCGGCACGGAGAGGCTGAAGGGCAGATACATCCCGATGGCGATGGGCATGACGAAGAGCCGGAACGAGCTGCCGTACCGCTTGAGCACCCAGTCCGCGACGACGAGTGCGGCCCCGATGGCGACGCCGGTCCACAGCATCCGCTGCGGGAAGTGGCCCGCGTCGAAGACCCCGTTGGCCAGGTGCGCGAAGATGGCCGACTGCGGTGCCTTGAGGGCGTCGGGGTCCGTGGTGCCGATGCCGTAGCCGCGCTGCAGCAGCACCACGATCGGCGCGACGACGAAGGCAAAGGCGACGACCCCCAGGAGCTGGGCGAGCTGCTGTCGTCGCGGTGTCGCCCCCAACATGGCTCCCGTGGCCAGGTGTTGGGCGGTATCACCCGCCGTTGCCGTCGCCGTGCAGACGAACACGGAGGTCAGCAGCGCGCACAGGGCGAGGCGGGCGTCGAGATCGGCTCTGGCCACCACGAACACGAGGGTGAAAAGGAAGAAGGCGCTGATGGCCATCCCGGAGATCGGATTGTTGGAGCTGCCCAACTGGCCGACGATGTAGCCGGAGACCGCGGCGAAGGCGAAGACGAGCACCAGGATGACGATGGCCGTGGCCAGGGCCAGTGACGGGGAGCCCACCGCCCACCAGAGGAACACAAAGGTGGCGAGCGTGGTCAGCGCGATTCCCGTCAGTACGGCTCCCATCGGCAGATCGGTGTCCGTGCGCTCCCGTACCCTGTCACGGGCCGGGCGAAGGCCCGCGAAACCGGCTCTGACACCGAGTCCGATCGATGTCCTGGCCTGCACGATCGACCAGCAGCCGCCGACGATCATGGCGCCGATGCCGACGAACCGGATGTCGGAGCTCCAGGTCTGCCGGGCGAGCCCGACCAGTTCCGTGTGCGGTACGCCGGCGGGGTCGGCGACCAGCGGAATGGCGACCAGCCAGGACAGCGTGCCGCCCATCAACAGGAGGGAGGCGAACCGCAGTTCCACGATGAGGCCGACGCCCACCAGCGCCAGTGACAGGTCGATCCCGCCGTAGAAGACCCGGCCGCCGATCCTGGCCGCCCCTTCCACCGTGCCGACGACGACGCCGGCGAAGCTCTGCAGTGCCTTGAACACCGCGCCGCCGAGGACGGCGAGCATGGCCGGGCGCAGACTGTGGCGGCCCGCCGCCCCGGCCCGTGAGACCTTGGCGCTGGCCTCGCTCTCGGGAAAGCGCAGCTCGGGAGAGAGGCGTGTCAGCGAACGCCGCAGCGGGATCACACACAGCACGCCGAACACGCCGCCGAGCACGGCCGCCAGGCTCACCTCCCAGTAGTCGAGGTCCTGGCGGACTCCGCTCAGGACGAGTGCGGGAGCGGTGAAGACGACGCCCACGGCAAGCGCCTCTCCCGAGGACGCGATGGTCTGGGCGAGGTTGTTCTCCAGGAGGGTCGTTCGGCGTCGTACCACCCGGATGACACCCGTGCAGATGAGAGCGGCGGGAATCGCGGCGGACACGGCCAGACCGGAGTAGAGGGCGAGATAGGTGATCGCCCCCGTCAGGGCGAGTCCGATGGCGAAGCCGAGAGCGACCGCCATGAGTGTCAGCTCCGCGGGTTCGCGCGTGCCCCGGTCGGCTTTCACTCGACACGCAGCCGCATCAGGGCGTGCACCGCCTCCGCGTCCCGGTCCAGCTGCGCCGGGTCTTCGTGTACGAGGCGGACCAGACCCCAGGCCGTGACCATGTCCCGGGTGACCGGCCAGTGCGCGCCGACCTTCGCGATCATCCGGTGGCCGTCGTACGAGGGCAGCTTCGCGACCTCCGCCGCGCCCTGGTGGCCGAGGACCCGGCCGGGCCGGTGGTTGATCAGGCAGCAGACGCAGTAGTGCCGGTGGAAGCGGTACTCGGGCGGCCGGGTGTATGCGCCGAGGAAGATGCGGACGCTGTCCTGGAAGGTGTTGAGACCGGAGCACTTCTGGATCATCAACGGGGTACTGGCGCCGGGGAGCCGGTTGTTGACCTCGATGACCCGGGGGCCGCGAGAGGTCATCTTGAACTCGGTGTCGTTGATGCCGTACCGCACACCGATCGCGCTGTTCACCGACCGGATATAGGGCAGCACATCCTGCGCCAACGGGTCGTCCAGGGGCAGTGACTTGAAGGTGCGGTAGATGCTGGGGTGGCCGTCCCGCTGGATCTTCTCGTAGCGGGCAACCGACACGAGGGCGGCCTCGGGGGTGCCGTCGTGCAGCAGGTTCATGAAGTACTCGTCGCCGTCCAGATACTCCTCGGCCAGCACGGCATCGGGCGTGCGGTCGTAGAGATCGGGGGAGTCGAGGATGGTGCGAAAAGCCCCGGCCACCTCACGCTCGTCGGTGCAGACATAGACGTGCGAGGCCCCGGAGGAGGCAGGGGGCTTGAGGACGATCGGATAGCCCGTCGCCTCCGCCCAGGAGAGCACGGCGGGCAGGCTGGTGGACTCCATGTGGTCGGCGCAGGCCACTCCGTGCTCCCGCCAGTACTCCTTCATGACCCGCTTGTCCGTACGTGCCCGGATGCTCGCCACGGGGTTGCCGATGAGCCCCAGTCCCTCGGCGAGCAGGTCGGTGACGTCCAGGGCGGTCTGGGTGCCCGGGACGACGGCGGCGACCCCCCGGTCCTTGAGGAAGGCGAGAGTGTCGGCCACCGATGTGTGGCGGTGGATCTCGCTGAAGGTGTTCCCGAGGAACGAGTCGGCGACGTACGGAGTGCGGAACTCCTGGGTCATGACGGCGAGCGGCCGCAGCCCCATGGCCGTCGTCTCTGCGCCGTATGGCACCGCCCCCGACACCGGGTCCACGATGGCGATGGCCTGTCCTGGCACGGGCATGGGCCCTTCCTTCCTCAGTTCCGGTCGTGGCGGTCAGGAGATGAACTCGAAGTAGCCGTTGGCCGAATAGTCGAATCCGGCCCGCTTGAACCGTTCCTTCGGCATGGGGAACCCGGCGGCCAGATACTTGCTCAGGAAGAAGACGCCCTCCGGGGTCTGCATGTCCGGGCCGTCACCGCCGGCGTGTGGCCCGGTGGCGTCCGGGTGCGGAGAGCCCGGTCCGGTGGTGGCGGTCATCGCCTCGCGTGCGTACTCGACGAGGGTGTTCTGCATCCCGCTGCCGTCCGGCATCCGCACCTTCGGGCGCTGCCTGACGTAGTCCGGCAGGCTGTCCGCGAAGGCCGCCCGGAGCAGCCACTTCTCCTGCCCTTCGTGCATCTTCAGGCTCATCGGCAGGGCGTAGGCGAACTCCAGCAGCGCGCGGTCCATGAACGGCACGCGGGTCTCGACCGAGTTGAGCATGCTCGACCGGTCCACCCGTTGGAGGTCCGTGCGGTGCAGATTGCCCACCCGGTAGCGCATCAGGTCCTGCGGATCCGGGTGGCTGCGAAAGAGGTCGTATCCGGCCATCACCTCGTCGCTGCCTTCACCGCACAGCGCGAGCTTGAAGCCGTTCTCCTTGGCCAGCAGGAAGGCGAAGTAGCCGACACAGGTGTCCATCGCGTCGATCGGCTCGAAGAACTCCGCCCCGTACACGACGTCGTCGATGACGTCGATCAGTGCCGCCCGGTCCAACCGCGCCACCAGGTGCGGGACGTCGAACTCCTTGCAGTACCGCTGGGCGACCTCGACATCGGCGGCACCCTCCAGGCCGATGGTGACCGCGGTGACGTCGGGGTGGTACTTCATCGCGGTGTGCAGTACGGCCGCGCTGTCGACACCCCCGCTGAAGGTCACCGCCACCGGGAGGTCCGTGTCGACCTGTTTGCGTACGGCGTCGTCGAACAATTCCCGGTAGCGTGCCACCGCCTGACGCTTCGGCAGCGGACTGCCCGCCGGCTCCCCGAGGCCGTAATAGCGGGTGGTCCCGGTCTCGGTCACATAGGTGCCCGGCAGCACGGTGCGGATCTGGGTGCCGTGCTCGAGCAGGCATTTCTGCTCGGAGGCGAAGCAGTGCGTCCCCTCCTCGGCCGCGTAATAGAGCGGTTTGATGCCCACGTGGTCGCGGGCCGCCAGGAAGTGGCGGCGCCGACCGTCGTAAAGGACGAAGGCGAACATGCCGTCCAGCCTGGCCACGCAGCTGTCACCCCACTCCAGGTAGGCGTGCAGCACGACTTCGGTGTCCGAACAGGTACGGAACTCATGGCCGCGGGACCGCAGTTGATCGCGCAGCCGACCGAAGCCGTACAGCTCGCCGTTGTAGACGAGCTGCACCTGTCCGCTGGGATCGCACTGCGGCTGGCGGCCGTGCGCCCGGTCGACGATCGCCAGGCGGTTGGTGCCCAGGGCCACGCCAGGACCGCTCCAGCGTTCGGCGAAGTTCTCCGGATCCCCCCGATATCGGATCCGGTCGAGCATCGACACCAGGACATCCTCCCGGGCCGCCGTCCGACCGGCGCTCTCGGTGTCCCGGTGGAGGTCCATGATTGCCGCGATTCCACACATGCCGAACCACTCCTTCCCGACAGGTCCTAGGCGGTGACCGTGCCGCCCACGCGCTGCAGGTCGTCGAAGAAGCCCGGATAGGTCTGCGCGACGTACTGCGGATCGCTGATGGTCATTCCCGACCTGCTGCGCAGCGCGATGACACTCATGGCCATGACGACGGCGTGGTCGTAGTGGCTGTCCACCACGGCGTCGCCGGGTGAGCCCGCGCGCGATCCATGCACGATGAGGGTGTCCCGCTCCTCCTCGGCCGAGATGCCCGCGCGCTGCAGTTCCCGCCGGAAGTCGCTGATGCGGTCGCACTCCTTGTACCGCAGATGCTCGATGTTGTAGAAGCGGCTGGTGCCGTCGGCGTGCGCGGCGAGCGCCGCCAGCGGCAGCACCGCGTCGGGCGCCTTCGAGCCGTCGAAGTCGCACGGGCCCAGGTCGCCGCCGCCGTGTACCTTCAGGCTGCTCTCGTGCGCGGTCACCGGCACTCCGATCTGCGCCAAGTACTCCAGCACGCCGCCCAGTTCCTCCAGGCCGTTGTGCCGGATCTCGACGCTGGAGTCGACGGCGGCGGCGACAGCGAGGAGGGCCGCGGTGCTCGCCGGGTCGCTGCCCACGACGTACTGCGCCGGGTGGTAGCCGGTGTCGGCGGGTATGCGGTAGTGCATCAGCTCCTCGTCGGTGTCGATCCGGATGCCCGCGGACCGCAGCACCCGCAGCGTCGTCCGCACCATGGGCCGGGCCTTCAACTCGTCGTCGACCCGCACTTCGAGCGGTGCGTCGAGCAGCGCGCCGAGGTAGAGCAGGCCACTGAGGAACTGCGAACTGCGGCGCCCGGAGACGGCGACCGTGCCGCCGTGCACGCCCGAACCGTCCAGGGTGATCGGCAGTCGGCCGTGGTCGCCGTCCAGGGTGCAGCGCACTCCGAGCGTGCGCAGCGCGTCGACCATCTCCTGGTTGGAGCGCCGGCCCAGCGATTCGACGTACGGGGTCATGAAGGTGGTCCGGCGCAGGTGCGCGGTCGCACCGAGCAGGAGGCGCAGGACGATGCCGGAGTTGCCGGGGGAGAGGGTGGTGCCGTCGCGCAGCCGGTCCGGTCCGGTGACGTCGAAGGCGCCGGTGTCCGTGCGGCGGATCCGCGCGCCCAGCGCCTCACAACAGTCCATCATGGCGCGGACGTTGAGGCTGTCGGCGAGGTTGTCGATGCGGCTGGTGCCCGGAGCCAGGGTGGCCGCGAGCACCGCACGGGCCGAATAGCTCTTGGACGCCGGCGGGGTGAGGGTGCCGCCGAGCTTGCCCACTGGGTGTACGTGCACTTCCTTGTACTGGAGAAAGTCCTCCACGCCGACTTCCTTCCCTTCGTGGTGTGTTGGGTTCCAACGGATCAGGAGCTGGTGCGCTGTGCGGTGCCGAGCTCGGGCTCGGTCCACTCCCAGCGGATCCCGAGAGAGTCGAGCGATCGGAGGTAGCCGGGGTAACTCGCGTGCAGGTACTCGGCCCCGTCCACCGGCGTCGGCCGCTGCGCACCGAGCGCGGCCGTGGCCAGACTCATGAAGATGCGGTGGTCGCCGTGGCCGCTGAGCGGGACGCCCCCGGCCGGGCGCCGGCGTCCCGGCGTGGTGAAGCCGTCGACGCTGCCCGTGCGGTCGTACGTCGGTGAGATCTCGCACCCCAGTTTGCGGAGCTCGTCGAGCATCACCTCGATGCGGCGGCTCTTGTGGTTGTTCACGTGTGCCGCGTTGCGCAGGGTCACCCGGGCGTCCACGAACGGGGCGACCGCGGCGAGGGTGGGCACGACCGTGGGGATGTTGCGTCCGTCGATCTCGACGTGCCGCCCCTCCGGTGCCGTGCACGCGAACCGCAGAGTCTGCTCGACCGGGTCGTGCCGGGCGGAGATGCCGAGCCGGTTCAGTACGGTCAGGAATTCCCCCTCCGAACTCAGGGTGGAGGGGGTGTAGTCGAGGATGGTGACGGCGCCGCCGCCTCCGGTCAGTACGGCGCACGCCGGGTAGGACAGGGCGGTGAAGTCGGAGGCCAGATGGTAGAGCCTTGACTGGTACGACCCGGGGTGGACGGTATAGCTCCCGCCGTCGGTCGTGACGTCGATGCCGTGCTCTCGCATCATCGCGAGGGTCAGGTCGACATATCCGGAGCCCACCGGCCGAGGGCCGGTGCTGTGGATGCGGACGGGGCGCTCGGCGAGCGGTGCGATGAGCAGGACCGAGGTCAGAACCTGGGAGCTGTGCAGGGTGTCGACGGTCGTCTCGCCGCCCAGCCCGCTGCCGCCGGACACCCGCACCCGCAGATGGGAGGCGTCACTGAGGTCTTCGAGGTCGGCGCCGAGATCCTTCACGAAACGCAGGTGCTCCAGGACGGGCCGGGCGAGCATGGAGGCGTCGGCTTCGAGCACTGACTCCTCACTGAGCAGACAGGCGAGCGCCGCTACGGTACGGAAGTTGAACGCCGAGCCCTCCATCGAGAGCGGCGACGGTGCCTTGTGGCGGGAGAGGGACTTGCCGACCCCGGTGAGGACCAGCCGATGGTCGTCGCGCTGCCCGACGTCGAGGCCGAATGCCTGCGCGGCCCGGAGCAGGCTCTCGGCCTCGGACGACCAGGCCGGGTGCACCACGACGCTGGGGGCGTTGGCCAGGAGGCTGAACAGGATCGCACGCTGCATATGGGGCTTGGAGTACGGCACCCGGACCGCGCCCGTGGGGGCGGATCGCGGCGGATGAATGAGAATCTCCGTCATGTCGCGTCCGAGCCGACGGCGGTCGCGGTTATCTCGACGAGCAACTGCGGGCGTACGAGGGCGGCTTGGACCGTGGTGTTCACCGGCGTGATGACGCCGAACGACTCTTTGAAGGCCCGGGAGTAGTCGTCGAAGTAGGTGAAATCGGCGAGATGGGTCACCGTGCTGACCACGTCGTCAAGATCCGCGCCCAGCTCGCGCAGGGCGCGCTGGATCTTGTGGATGATGAAACGCGTCTGCTCGTAGGCGTCGTCGCCCTGGGGCTCACCGGCACCATCCGCGGCGACGGTGCCGGCAATGAAGATCTGGTCGCCATGGCGCATGCCTCGCGCGTAGCCCATCTGCGTCTCCCAGATCGACTCGCTGAAGACCACTTTCCTGCCGTGGGGATGAGGAGCGGGAAAGGAATGAGCAGTGCCTCGGTGTTCGGTCACGGTTCCTCCTTGGCTCGTCGCCACTGACTTGGCGCAGCAGCGCACGGCAGCAGAATGAAGGCAACCTGGCAGGGCGAACGCCCGAGGTCGGACACTTCCGGACTGTTCCGGGCTGTTCCGGACGGGGGGAGATTTCACCGAACGCCGCTAAGGCATCGCCGACCTGCGTCGAGTCGAGACGGGTGCCCGCCGATCTGGAGGGCTCGGCTGCCTACTCGCCGATATCGGTTCGAGGGCTTCGCCATCCTGCGGCTGGGACGGTCGCGCAGACCTTCAGACACCGTCTCGGAACCTCCGGATCAAAGGTTCAAGACGCCTCCGAGGAGTGCCCCACATTCCTGACGAGGTCAGCGCGCTCGACGAGACCGGGTCCCGACTGTCAGTGGCGCAGTCGACAATCCCCGTATGACCTCACCCCAGCATCTCCAGGGCCTCCTCACCGATTTAGGACTAGCGGAGGCTGCCACGTTCACGGCTGTGCACGGCGGCGACGAGGACGCCGTCATCCGGCTCTTCGGCGGCAGCCCCGAGCAGTGCCGCCCCCTGCGACTGGAGGAACTGCGCGAGCACTACGAGAGGGAGCTCATCCTGGTCTCCCGGTCAGGACCTGCCGTCATCGTCGTGGAGAACAACAACCATCAAGGGTCTCGCGAGGAGGTGCTGCGCCCGCTCTCCCGGCACGGCCGCACCGCCAGCGCCTACTGGAACGTCAACGCGGTCTCCCAACTCAGCCTGGCCGAGGACGGACTGATCTCCTCCGCCTTCGAGATGCTCGTGCCCGAGGACACATTCGGAGCGCGCCCCGACGCCTGGAAGCCCCTGCTGGAAGGCCTGAACCTGGAAGACGACGACAACCTGTGGGGCGCCGGTCTGGCGGCTGTCGAGCGCGCGACCGGTGCACGATTCGACAACTCTTGGGTATGCGGCCCACACCGCGCTGTGGAGATCACGCGGGTGCCGGAGTACCTGCTGGGGCAGGGCCTCATCGACTCACCCCTGCTCAAGCGGGAGCCCTTCATCAGCTATCTGGCCGGACTGGGACCCTCGCTGCTGCAGCCGATGCGGCGCCACGCCCTGGACCTGGCCCTCGCACATGCCGGCCTACGCGAACATCCCCTGGCCTCAGCAGCGCTGACAGCCGCCACCCTCCCAGCCAGTGCGAGACTGCGGCTGCGCGAGGACCTCACTGCCGCACGCGACCAAGCGCACCCTAGGGCTCGCGCACTGCTGATCGGCGAGCCGGAAGACTTCGAACCCGAGTGGGAACGCCCCTCCCACCTCGTCTTCCGCCAGGCCATCGTCTTCGATGTTCTCGCCCAGTGCGTCGCCAACCATCTGCCCACCCCAACGGACGATCTCCCGGACATCCTCAGCTCCTTGGTCACGGCGATGACCGGGGACGGCGCCCGCGTCGAGGAGTTCTGGATGGTCAAGCACCTGCACGACGCGGCACGAAGAGCAGCCTGACCCGCGCAGAGGACATCACACCGTCAGACCCCCGCGAACTCGCCGGGAAGATCCTGGCTGCCAACCACAGCAGAACCTTCGATTCTGAGGTTGCAAGATGGGTTGTCAGCGGCCTTCGCACGGGTCGTCGTCTGCGGGCATCGGATCGGTGTCCGCCACCAGGCAGGAGGAGTAGACCCGCGGGGGCGTGGGCCGCGGCTCCGGTTGCGACGTTGTGCCTTCGGCGATGAGCGCCACGGCAACGACGAGGGACATCCCCGCCAACGCGGCGAGCCAGGTGCCGCGGCTCACCGATCGCCGCCGAAGTGCTTGCGGAGCTCGTCGTCGCAGTCGTCACTGGCGTCGTGGACTCGTGAGAAGGCCAGCACTCCGTCTTCCTTGCCTTCCTGCTCGGCCTTGGCCAGCTGCTGCTCGATGTCCGCGATCTGCTCGGCGCACTCGGCGCTGACGGTCTCCTCCGGCAGCGGGTCCCGTGGCGCGGAGGAGTTCAGTCCGGCGGTGGCGGCGAGGCCGCCGGCGCACAGCACCGCCCACGCGGCAATCCACCTGCGACGGCTCATCGGTATCGGCTTGGGCACCCCGGCATCCTACGAGCGCGGTGTCGGGGTGTCGCCGTCCGCTCGCTGCGGTCGGCGCGTCCCCGCCCGCCCGTCAGCCTGGCAGGCGGCCCGTGCCGTGTCCGCCACCTCGGGGGCCGTGAACGGCTACGCCCACCGACCGCTCAGCGGTCCAGCCGGGCCGCCAGCCCGTCGAGCAGGCAGTCAAGGCCGAAGGTGAAGTCGACGTCGGGGTCCAGCTCCTCGGCTTCGAGGACGCGGCGGGCGAGCATCGGGTGTTGGCCCGCCGCGAGGACCTCGCTGATGTAGGGGCCGACGCTGCGCTGCCACTCCTCCTCGCTGAGCCCGGTGCGCTGCTCCGCCCGGCGCAGGGCCTGCTGGGCGGCGACCGAACCCAGTACGTAGGAGTGCACAGCGCTGAGCGCCTGCGAGGCGAGGGTGATGTCGGGCGTGAGGGCGACAGCGGCGCGCAGGGCGGCTTCGGACCGCCGCAACGAGTTGGGGCCGAGCGCGGGCCTCCCCGCCAGTTCACCCGCCAACCAGGGATGCCGCAGCAGCGTCGTGCGCGACGCGTGCGCGACCGCACCGAGATCGGCACGCCAGTCCTCGGTGGGCTCGGGCAGGGGATCCTCGCCCTGCGCCGCATCGACCATCAGGTCCACGAGCTCGTCGCGGTTGGTGATGTACCGGTAGAGCGAGGCGGTCCCGGAACCGAGGTCGCCCGCGACCCGCCGCATCGACACCGCCGCCAATCCCTCCGCGTCCGCGACGGCCAGCGCGGCGGCCACGTACTGGTCCACTCCAGGCGCGCGTCGACGCGGCTCGGGGCGTGGCCGGGTCCACACCGACGAGGGAACGGGTTCGGTCATCGGAGGCGGTTCCTTTCCTCGTTGACCCGCATCCTACCTTCTGGCTACGGTGTAGCCATGACGGGAACGATGTACCCAGAAGGGCCGGTGCCGGTGCCGGTGCTCGTGGTCGGCGGCGGCAGCGTCGGCCTGCTCACCGCGGCACTGCTCACCCACCACGGCGTCCCCGCGGTGCTCGTCGAACGCCGGTCCGGGCCATCGGCGCACCCACGGGCCACCGGCATCGGCCCGCGTTCCGTCGAGGTCCTGCGCGAACTCGGGCTCGACGCCGCCGTCGACGCCGCCGCGGTCGACCTCCGGGGCGCCACGGGGAAGGCGGTGGCGCGGACCGTCGTCGAGATGGGTGCGGGTGACGTCGCGACCGTGCCCATGCCGACCCCGTCCGCAGACGAACTGGACGTGACGCCGTTCAGACTGCGCGGTGTCTGCGCCCAGGACCGGCTCGACGCCGTCGTAGCAGCCGACCTGGCAGTCCGCGGCGCGGACCTGCGCTGGACGACCCGCTTGGTCGACATCGCGCAGGATGCCGACGGGGTCGACGTCGAACTGGAGGGGCCTGACGGTCGCTACTCGCTGCGGTGCGCGCGTGTAGTCGCCGCCGACGGCACGCACAGCACCGTGCGAACCGCACTCGGTGTGGGCACCTCCGGGCCGGGCGACCTGGGCAAGTCGAAGATCAACATACTGTTCCGTGCCGACCTCCGACCGCACCTGCGGGGAATGTCCTTCGCCACCTGCACGATCACCACGCCGGAGGCGCCCGGCTTGCTAGCCACCGTGGACGGCGAGACGAACTGGGTCTTCCACGTCTCCTGCGACGTCGATGGCGGCGAACACCCCGACGATTTCACGTACGAGCGCTGCGCCGCGGTCGTCCGGCTGGCGGTGGGCGATCCGGCCCTCGACGTCGAGGTGCGCAGCGTGCTCCCATGGCGGCCCCGGAGCGCAGCGGCCGAACGTTTCGCTGTCGGCCGCGTGTTCCTCGTGGGCGACGCCGCGCACACCGTGTCGCCCCTGGGCGCGTTCGGCCTCAACACCGGGATCGCCGACGCACACAACCTGGCGTGGAAGCTGGCCGCCGTCCACCACGGCGAGGCCGGGGCCGGACTGCTCGACACCTACGCGCACGAACGTGAACCGGTGGCCGCGACGACGCTGGACCAGGCGATGCGCAGGCAAGCCGACCCGGAGCTGCACTGGGGACGCGGGCCCAAGGCCGACGCCGCCCGGGCGGCATCGGGGGTGTGGGCGGCGCCGGTCGTGCACCTCGGCCAGAGGTACGACTCGGCCGCCATTGTCGCCCCGCGGCCGCAACTCCCGTCCACAGTGGACCTGAATCTGGTCCTGGACGGATCGCCGGGTTCACGGGTGCCTCACGCGTGGATCGACGGGGTTTCCACGCTCGACCTGGTGGCGTCCCGGTGGACCCTGCTGGCGGGCGCCGCCGGGGACCGCTGGGTCAGCGCCGCGGCGGACGTCGGACTGCCCGTGCAGCGCGTCGCGGTTCCGTGGCTCCCGGACGCAGGGGCGCTGCTCGTCCGTCCGGACGGGATCGTCGCGATGCGCGCCACGGAGCCGGCGACGGATCCGGCACGGTTCCTCACCGAGGTCCTGGACCAGGTGCTGGCCAGGCCGGTCCCGGTGCCGAGCACCTGAACGCGCCCTTTCGACGCAGGTGCTCCCCAAGGGCATCGGGCCCGCCGCCAGAACCAGCGCAGTGGTCAAACGCGTGTGGCCGTTGGGGTTCTCGACGACGAGCTCGTCGCCAACTGCCGTAACGATGATTCCCGTAGAAGTACTGCGGTCTGGGCGGCCCTGGGCCAGTCCAGGCTCCCCAGCAGGCCGTGGGAGAGCCGCGTGATGGCGAAGACGTGGACGAGACAGGCATGCACGCAGGGCTCTGGCCGAGGGGCCGCCCCTGTCGTTGCGCGGTGTCCGTGGCAGGCTTGGCGCCATGCTGGAGATCAAGGTCGAGACGGAGAACTGGCAGACGCACACGCGTATTTCCGCGGAGCGGCTGCGTGATCTGGTGTGCCGCATCGGAGGTGCGGGCGACCAGTTCTTGGTGGTCCAGCGAGTGCCCGACCTGCCGGACGTCTTCATCCAGGTCGCCCACGAGCCCGGCGGGCCCTATGAATTCCAGCACCGCACCGGCATGGACGCCGGGCACCTGTTCGTCACGCGGGTGCCGGAGCCCGGCACCGTCGCGGACGCGATGATCGGCTGGGCCCGGCAGGAGAGCGGTTGGGACGCCGGCATCGAATGGGCGCGGCTTGAAGACCCGCCGCGGACCGAGGTGCCGGAGCTCGGCCCCGAGGTGCGGCGCGCGGTCGAGGAGCGGGTACGGACGCTGCTGCGCTGCGGCTACCTCGCGCGGCGGGAGCTCACCGAGGCCGCCGAGGAGTGGCTGGTCGACGGCGACGAGCGGCCCGTGTCCCGGCCCCAGGCGCGCCTGCTCGTGGACCAGCTCTGGCTGGAACGCCTCGACGAGCAGGCGCAGTGGGCGGGCCCGATGGACCCGGACCGTCTGCAAGAGGCCTTCGCCGCGCTGGAGTCGAGCGGCATCACGGCGCGGGAGAACTTCACCTGCTGCCGCGGCTGCGGTCTCGCGGAGATCGGCGGGAGCGGTCCCGCGGACGCGCGGGGCTTTGTCTTCTTCCACGCGCAGGGCACCGAGGCCGCGGCCGACGGCGGCGGACTCTCGCTCTACTACGGAGGGTTCGACGGCACCGCCGAGCAGACGACACGTATCGGCCGAGAAGTCGTCGGCGCCCTCACGAGGGCCGGGCTGTCCGCGCAGTGGGACGGATCCGCGGACAAAGCCATCGAGATCACGGAACTGAACTGGCGCAGAAGGCTCACGGGATGACCGGCGCAGGGTGCCCCGGCCCACGCCACGGCCAGAGAACGGGCTGCTGACAGACCTGCGGAGTCATCGCACAGGCCGCGCCGATGAGCCAGGGTGCACCGGGGCACGGTCGGCACCTGACTCCCGCGTCGAGCAAAGCACGGATGCCGCCTGGGCCGCTTCTCGGTCGCGTGACGTGTTGAGGCCGCTTACCGCCACCAGGGACCAAACCGCCGGCACCCGCACCCGCACCCGCACCGTAGATGACGCTCCGGCGTTGCGGCTCGGTAGGGCAACGCTGCCGCACCGCACGTCATCGGGCCGTGGGCGCGCAGGCGTGATCTGTCGTCGGGTAGATGTTCAGGATCTGGTCGGCGCCGGTGACGCTCAGCAAGTGCAGCAGCTGGGGTTGCGGAGCGGCGACGCGCAGCGTGGTGGTGTGGTGGAGAGTGATGAGCAGGTTCAGCGCGGAGGAATCCGCGAACGTCACTGCGCCGAGGTCGAGTACGAGGGTAGGCACTGCCGCAGCCGCCGCCCGCGTTGCCCGGTGCAACGGGAAAATGGTCTCAGCGTCCACCTCGCCGCGGACCACCACGACCCATGCGCCGTCTCGCGCGTGCTGCTCCAGGGTGAGATGGGGACGGCTGCTGCTGAGCATGGGTCAACTCCTGTACGTGCGGGGCCCGGGCACGCGGAAATAGGGTACTCGTCTCCTCATCTCTGCCCGTCGCTGCGCGGGTTCGACCCTGCGTGGTCTCGAGCTGCGTGCGGCCCCGCTGGTAGTGGGGGAGCGTCCGCGTCTGTCAGGGGAGTGCCCGTCCCCGGTGGTCCCTCTGAAGGGGCTTCCCTGCTGGGGGAGAGGTGCTTCGCCGCGTAGATCCAGTCGAGGCCGTCGTATCCAGTGGTGTCGAGGTGTGGCGCGCGGGTCAGGCCGGCGCGTATGGCCACGCGTTGGGATGCGATGTTGGCCGGTCGGACGCGGGCGATCAGCGGTAGGTGGGGAACGTCCTGGGACGCCCAGGCAACGATCGCGGTTGCGGCCTCGGTGGCGAAGCCGTGGCCCCATGCCGATGGGGCGAATCGGTAGAAGAGGTTGAGGGTCTTCATGCCGTGCAGCTCCATCGTTTTGAATCCGCAAAACCCCAGGTTCTGGGGCGAATTGTGGCGGCGCACGACCCAGTACCCGTAGCCGTACTGCTGCCACTGAGCGTCCCAGCGCTGATAGAGCATCTTCGCCTCGTCGAGCCGGGCGAGTGCGTCGGAGGGGTTGTGGCGGCAGGTCTCGGGGTCGCTGTGGATCGAGAGGATCGTGTCGATGTCGGCTTCGGCCGGTCGTTGCAGTGAGAGGCGGTCGGTCTGTATCTGTTCGTCTGCCGGGCCCTGTTCACTCATGTCAAGAGCGTAGAACCCCGGCGTGTGTCGGGGTTCCCGAGGTGCTTGCTGGCCCAGATGGGTGCGGGCAAGCCGGATCACCAGCCTCATGGCAAGGCGCGAGTCCTCACCGAAGTCGGCGGCGAAGCCTGTCCTCCTGGACCTGGCGTACGACGACGCCGACCTGCGGCGGCGCCGGGTAGTGGGGCGTACGAATCGCGCCGTCACGCCGAACGGATACGGCCAGGGTGGGACTTGCCGTCAGTTGCTGAGCACGGGGCCGAACTGCCGGCTGCCGGAGGTGAGCCCGAAGCCGCCGGAACCGCAGTGGTCGTTCGCCTCGGAATGACGTGGGAATGACGTGGGAATGAGGTGCCCGACCTCGGGCAGGAGGTGCTTGCGCGGCAGATGGCCGGGCACGGCCGTGCCAGCCACGCCGTCGACGAGCGCTTGCGCCGAAGGAGAAACCGTCTATGACACAGGGCGAACCGGCCACCAAGAACCAGGACAAAGGCTATGTAGCGCTTCTTGGCTGGAGTCTCAACGCGGTGGAAGCCCTCGACCGGTTCGACCGGCGATACATCGTCGTGGCGCCGGAGTGGGCCGAGAAGTACTGCGTCGAACACGACATCCCCTACGTGCCGTGGAATTTCGAACGGCTCAACGATCGCTCCATGGAGATCGCCGAGACCCTTCAGAACGAGGGTGTCGACGTCGCGATCCCGCTGTACGAGGAGACGGTCGAATGGGCAGGGGCGATCAACTCCGTCCTCCTCGACAACCCGCGTCTGTACGGTCAGGCCATGCTGCTGCGGGACAAGGCTCTGATGAAGCGCCGCGCTCAACTCGGCGGCATCCGGGTCGGCATCTTCGAGGAAGCCCACGACCGGGACGACGTGACCCGCTTCCTCAAGCGCGTCAATCAGACCTTGCTCAAGCTGGACGGCGACCCGAACGACCCGATCCATCTCAAGGCGTTCGACAAGGCAGGATGCCTCGGACACCGCGTCATCCGCACCCCGGACGAGGTCGACACGATTCCGGAGGAAGAGTTCCCGGTTCTCATGGAATCCCATCTCGACGGCTGGGAGTTCGCGGTCGAGGCGTGGGTACACAACGGGAAGATCAAGTTCCTCAACATCTCCGAGTACGTCACGCTGGGATACTCGGTATTCGTGCCGGCAACCCCGGAACTGGAGCGGTACCGGCCGCAGATCACGGCGCAGATCGAGAAGCTCATCAAGACGTTCGACATCGAGTTCGGCTTCGTACACCCGGAGTATTTCGTCACCAGTGACGGCGAGATGTACTTCGGCGAGGTCGCCTACCGGCCGCCGGGCTTCAAGGTGTTCGAGCTGCTGGAGCGGGCCTACGGGTTCAACGCCTACCATGGGCTGGTACTGGCGTTCGACCCGAAGACGACCGAGGAGGAGATCGACGCCTTCTTCCCGCGTGAGGTCGTCGATGCGTCCGGAGTCGCCGGCTGCTTCGGGGTCTACCCGCGCCGCCGCGTCGTCAGCGCCCTGGAGATCCCGGAGGAAACCGCGGACGACGACTACTACGAGTCGCACGACCTCTCGACGCCGATCGAGGAGACTGTCACCAAGAGGACCGCGTTCGGCACCCACTGGGGCCTGGTGTACTTCTTCGGTGATGACCCCTACCGGATGCGCGACCTGTTGAAGAAGCAGGAAGAGCTCGACTTCTACGTCTGACGACCCCGTGGACGCAGGAGGCCAACCAGAGGGAACCCTTTGAAACCGACTGTCGACGTCAGCGATGCGGCCACGACGCTGGACAAGCGCGTGACCTCACTCGACGACGCCATCCAGGCCATGGCCGAAACCCGCGACTTCGGCAAGCACACGAAGCTGCGGCGGGTCCTGGAAGCATTGCGGCGGGTGCTCGTTCAGCCGGGCGGTGCCGCGGCGGTCCAGGCCAGGGCGCAGGCCCTTGAGGAAGCCGGACTCTTCCAGGGAACGGACTGGGCCTCACCGGAGATCCTCATCCCGGCGTTGGTCAGCGCGAGCCTGCACAGCGGAGAAGCGGACACCGTAGTCATGGAGGCGACCAGCGAGCTGCGGATGCTCGCTGTCGCCCGTGGCGACTTCGCGCATCCGACGCTGCCCGCCGAGGACGCCCGCCAGTTCCTGTCCCAGGTACTGGCGACGAACCTGGAGCTCCTGTTCACCCCGCCCAGCGAGGCGGAGCGAACCCAGCAGGGCCGGACCGCACAGCTGATCCGGGACCTGTTCCGCCATCTCGCCGACGAGATCGGTTACGACAGCGTCCTGGACAACCTGGTCGACGAGATCTGGCGAATCCTGCGCCAGCGTCCGATCCAGGTCGAGGCGGTGCAGTCCCTGATCACCCGGATCGCGGTCTACCGCAACGACCCGGACGTCGCTCTCGGCGTGTCGTCCGGGCAGGGCATCGACCGGCTCATCACCAGTCTGTTCGGGACCACCGAGGCGTGCCGGGACGACCCGGGCGTCGACGTCTTCCGCTCCCGGCTCGAGGCGATGGACACCGGCGGCCTGCAGTACGAGGCGACGGGGTTCGCGCGGGCGATGCACGACACCGGCCTGGTGTCGCCCTACCACGCGGAGCTGCTCCGGTTCCTCCTGCGCGAGAGCGACTACCTCGTCGGTGAGGCGCTCGGTCTCTCCGACACCGGCCGGAACTGCTTGCTGCGCTACAGCCAACTGGTGCACCGGCTGATCGAGGTGGCGGTACACCCGCAGACCGCGCAAAGCGTCTACGGGCTCGCGCTGCTGCTCGACCGCGGCATCCTCTACGAGCCGCCGCTGGTGCCCGCGCTGTGGCGCCAACTGGCGCTCGAGCTCTCCCCGGTCGCGCAGGAGCGGCTGACGACGGTTTTCGGCGATGCGCCGGGACCGCAGGCACGTCTGGTCGCGGGGGTGCTCTCGATGCTGGGCCAGCCGCTCGGCGTCGGCCAGGGCGACAACCCCACCTGCCAGTCGGCCCGCGCGCTGTCGATGTGGTCGTACAACGACCCGGACTACCTGCTGCAAATGGTGGTCTGGGCGGCCCGCGACGACGAGATCCTCATGCATTTCGAGGGTCAGCCGATCTCGTCGAAGGACAGCGTGGGCGGAGTCGCGAGCACGCTGCCGATGGACCTGGACCCCGTGTCGCTGCTCGTGGTGCCCCATTTGGACCGGATCTACGCCGAGATGGGGCGGCGCTGCGCCGCGCGGCCGGGGGACCCGCACCGGTGGATCAACCCCGAGTTCCACGGCTGGTGGGCGCCCCGTGGGTTCCACATCAACGTCGACGTCGCGACCGGAAACCTGGTCGACCTCGACGAGTTCCTGCGGCAGTTCCACGCCAGCTACCACCCCTCCTACAACGGCGGGCAGCCGCTGATCCATCCGCAGCCGGCCGGCGTCGCCGTCACCGACAGCGCCGCCCGCTACGTCGGCTGGCACGCGATCACGATCCTGCGGGCCGCGCCGGACCCGCAGGACGTCATGCGGGTGTACTTCTTCAACCCGAACAACGACAGCGGCCAGGACTGGGGTGACGGCGTCGTCGTCTCCACCGCGGGCAACGGCGAGCGGTTCGGCGAGGCCTCACTGCCGTTCGACCAGTTCGCCTCGCGGTTGTACATCTTCCACGCCGACCCGCTCGAACACGGCGAACCGGAGCGGGTGCCCGCCGAAGACGTCACGCGGATCATCGGCTACATCGAGCGCAGCTGGGGCAACGACCGGCTGCCCGGTGGGACGCTGCAAGCCCTCGAAGGGCCCACGAGCCTGTGAGGCCAGCACTCCAGCTAGCGAGGTCTGGCCGGGTGCTCGTCGAGCCCGGCCAGACCGGTGCCGGGAGGAGCACCAGCGCGTCCTCGTCGGCGGCGCACCGCGGCCGAACGGGCTCGTCTCTTGGGGGCTGGCGAAAAGTGCTGGACCGTTGACAAGATCATGGAATGTCAACGAGTAGACAAGAACTGGTCTTCCCCATACCGATTGCCACGGTGGACACGGCGTCTCGCAACTGCGGTTGGCGTCACCGCACGATCTATTGGTCAACCCAGGAAGACACGCTGGAGGCGGTGTTCTCCTCGCTCGCTGCGAACGCGGCGGAGGACGGCGCCGACGAAGTCGTGGGTGTCAAGGCCGAATGGGTCGGTGGCAGCAGTCGGCACGGCGGATGGCGTGCCTACGGGACAGCGATCTGGTACGACGAGAGAGCCTGACGGCGTCCCCAGGGTAGGCGCCGGAGCCGGCGAGGTCCGGACGACGCTCAGCGCCGGCGCCCGCGTCCCTTTCCGCGTGCGGACCACGCCGCTCCCATGCCGCCCGAGTGCAAGGCGAGAAGAGCAAGGCCGACGAGCATGAGACTCGTGGGGCTGAAGACCGCCTCGGTCGACGTCTCGGTAGCGTTGATGATGAAGGCGATGACGAACAGCACGGCCGCCGCGAATGCCAGCATCTGTCTTCTCCTGCCGATGAACGGCGAACCACAGGCGATTCCGGTGGCCGCGCCGATCCCCGACGAGTGCCCCGATCGGCACCGATCACGCGTACGCAGGGTGTGTTCGGCGACCCACCGGTGCGGGGCGAGACGCTGTGAGAGCTCAACGCCTTCGAGGCGCCGACGGCCGCCGGTGGGGGACAGGCCCTACTGACGGCCTCCGCCCGTAAGTCTCACAAGCGCCGCGCGACCGAGTGCTGCGCGCTCTCGGACATCGCGCGGGCGGACTTGGCGGCGTCGTGCAGCGCGTGCGTGGCCTCGCGCCGTGCGTGCCCGGCGCTTCGGCGGCCGGACGCCGCGGCGGCCCGGGTGCGGTAGGCGACGGACGGTTTGCCGTGCGTGTCGGCTGCCGCGATCAGTAGCCCGCCGAGCAGCGAGAGGTTCTTGGTGAACTGCGTGCGCTGCGCCGCTCGCCGCTCCTTGTCCTCCTCCTTCCACCAGGCATGCCCGGCCAAGGTGGTCGGCACCAGCGAACAGGCCAGCGCGAGCGCGGCGACACGGGGCAGGCGTCCGGTCGCCAGCATCGCGCCGGCACCCACCTGGACGGCGCCATTGATGCGGACCAGACGCTCGGGATCCTCCGTGAGCCAGGGGATCCGTGAGGCCAGAGGAGCCGCTACCGGCTCGGCCGCCGGGGCCACCCGCTTGGGGTCGCGAAGGGCGCTCACACCTCCGGTGAGGAAGACGGACGCGAGCAAGGGGCGGGCGCATTTCCTGAGAACAGCCATGCGCCTACCGGTCTCCCGCAATGGGCATTCTCAAACGGCTTTTCGCCCGCAGCGATCGATGTTCGGCCTTCAGTGATCCGTTCCGCAGCGCACTTGTCACTGCCTCGGCGTACGCGGCGCCGGCCGGGGCGAGGGGGCCGCGCCGCGGGCCACCGGGGCGAGGTCGGCCTGGCCCTCGCCGGCGCCGCGGTCGAAGCGCTCGGTCAGCTCCCGCAGGCGCGCACGGTATGTCTCGACGCTGCGGAGCTTGACCTCTTCGTACCCCCGCACCAGGTCGGGAAGCTGGGCGATCTGTACGGCCACCTCGTGGTTGGCCGCGGTCAGACCGGCGAGCAGGTGGGAGACACGCTCGGCGTAGTCCTCGGCCAACGCTCGCTCGACCTTGCGCACCTGAGCCCTGCCGAAGGGATCGAAAGCGGTGCCTCGCAGGCCGCGCATGCCGTAGAGGGCCGTGAAACCGGGACGGAACCAGCCGCCCAGGCGGATCTTGCGCTGCATCCCGAGAGCGCGCAGCACCGGGGGGTGCAGATTCCACCGGGCCTGGGCCCCTGGGCCAAAACGTTCTGTTAGTTCGGCCGCGACACCTTGGTCGAGGGCCAGGCGCGCCACCTCGTACTCGTCCTTGTAGGCCATGAGTTTGAACAGGTTCCTGGCCACCGCTGTGGTCAGCTCCTCCGTTCCGGGGGCGACCTCCCGCTCGCGCTCACGGACCGTACGAACCCGCGCGGCGTAGCGCGCCGCGTAGTGGGCGTTCTGGTAGGCCGTCAGCTCTTCGACCCGGCGAGCCAGAAGGCCATCGAGTGATGTGCCATCGGTGTCCGCCTTCGCGAACTGCGAGTCGATCGGGCGTGGATCGGCCGTCTGAAGGGCACTTGTCACCGCGGTGCGGTCCGCGACCCACAGCCGCCCGTAACGAAATGCCTGGAGGTTGGCCTCCGTGGCGACACCGTTGATCCTGATCGCTTCCTCGACGGCCTCGGCCGGCAGAGGGAGGGCGCCCAGCTGGAAGCCGACGCCGATCAGGAAGGTGTTCAGGTACTGATCATCGCCCAGCAGCGCCAACACCGTTTCCCGGGCGTCCAGCACCTCCGCGCCGGGACGGACCCGCGCCAGCAGCCGCTCGTGCACGGCGGCGGAATCGGGGAACGTCTGGCGGACGTCGGCGACCATGTGACCGGTGGCGACCTGCGCGGTATTGAGGACGGCCACGGTCCGGTCGGGAGAGGCCACCGCGAGGTTGGCTTCGTCGGCGGCCACCAGGATGTCGCAGCCGACGTAGAGGTCGCACTCGCCGACACCCAGCTTGTTGGTATGCCCCTTGCCCGAGCGGTGGAACCGGATGTCGGAGACGACCGCGCCGCCCTTCTGCGCCAGTCCGGTCTGGTCCAGTGAACGCGGAGTCCAGCCGGCCAACAGCCCCGCGGTGGCCAGTACTTGTGAGATCGTCACCACGCCGGTACCGCCGACACCGGTCAGCCGTACGCCGAATTCGTCGGCAGGGACGGTGGGAGCCGGCTCGGGGAAGGGGGCTTCACCCCGCACGCGCGGATCATGTGCCGTGTCGCCGGCGGCGCCCTGGGCGGGCTGTACGCCGGTGACCGTCATGAAGGCCGGGCAGTCGCCCTTGAGGCAGCTGTAGTCGACGTTGCACGACGCCTGGTGGATCTGGGTCTTGCGACCGTACTCGGTCTCGACCGGCTGCACCGACAGGCAGTTCGACTTGCGCCCGCAGTCGCCGCAGCCCTCGCAGATGCGCTCGTTGATGAACACCCGGGTCTCGGGCTTGTCGAGCTTTCCGCGCTTCCATTTGCGCCGCTTCTCGGTGGCGCACTCCTGATCGTGGACCAGCACGGTGACGCCGGGGACTGAGGCCAGCTCCCGCTGCGCCTCCTCCATCCGGCCGCGATCCCACACCGACACCTCGCGCGGCAGCCGTGTGCGCCGGGTCCGTCGCACGTCGTCGGTGGTGACGATGATCCGCGCCACCTGCTCGGCGCGTAGGACGTCGACGATCTGGCGCAGGTCCATGGCACCGACCGCGCTCTGACCGCCGGTCATCGCGACGGCGGAGTTGTAGAGCAGCTTGTAGGTGATGTTGACTCCGGCGGCGACGGCGGCCCTGACCGCGAGCGAGCCGGAGTGGTCGAAGGTGCCGTCGCCCAGATTCTGTAGGTAGTGCTCGCGTCGGGTGTACGGAGCCATGCCGATCCACTGCAGGCCCTCACCCCCCATCTGGGAGAGCCCGGTGACGGTGCCGACCTGGTCCTCGTCCATGAGCAGGACCATGGCATGGCAGCCGATCCCGCCGCCGACCAGCGAGTCCGCGGGCACCTTGGTGGAACTGTTGTGCGGACACCCGGAGCAGAAGTAGGGGGCACGCTTGGGGAGGGTGACCAGGGGGAGCTGGGTGCGTCCCTCGACCCGTTCGAAGCCCTGCCGCTCCACCGGGACGCCACGGGCCTTCAACGCACGGGCGAGTGGACGGACGAGCGTGTCGGCGTCGAGTTCGCCGTAGGACGGGATCAACTCCGCACCGTGCTCGTCCGCCTTGCCAAGGACCTGAGGGGCGCCCGCGCGGCCGTAGAGAGCTTCTCGCACCGCGGTCTCGATGAAGGACCGCTTCTCCTCGACGACGAGAATCTGGTCGAGGCCTTCGGCGAACTCGACGATCGTCTCGGCGTCCATGGGATAGGGCATCGAGACCTTGAGGAGCCGGACGCCGGCCTCGGTGAGGTGTGCGTCGGTCAGGCTCAGGCGGTCCAGCGCGGCGCGGAGTTCGCGGTAAGTACGGCCGGAAGCCACGATTCCGATGACGTCGTGGGCTCCCCGTACTTCGACCCGGTTGAGCCGGTTGAGCCGGCAGTACTCCCGGGCCAGCCGCAGCCGGGTGGTCATCAAGTCCCGTTCCAGGGGCCCGAGGGTGGGCTGGAGGAGCCGGGCGGTGGGCTGGTGACGGCCCGAACCCGGCGGGAGGTTCGGCGCCGGAGGTTCGGCGCCGAGGTCGACGAGCGAAGAGCCGTCAGCGACCGCGGTCACGATCTTCAAGCCCGCCCAGAGACCGCTGGCGCGCGACAGGGCCACCGCGTGGCGGCCGAGGTCCAGCACCTCCTGGGAGTCGGTCGGGCTGAGAAACGGGATGGCCAAGTCCATCAGTGCCAGCTCCGAGGAGCAGGGCACGCTCGACGACTTCGCGGCCGGGTCGTCACCGACCAGCACCAGGGCGCCGCCCGCAGGATGGGCGCCCATGAGGTTGCCGTGCCGCAGGGCGTCCGTGGCCCGGTCCAGGCCGGGCGCCTTGCCGTACCAGATGCCGAGCACACCGTCGTGGGTGGCACCGTCAAGGGTGTTGACCAACTGGCTGCCCTGCACCGCGGTGGCCGCGGCCTCCTCGTTCAACCCGGGCTCGTGGCGCACCCCGTTGGCATCCAGCAGCGACCGCAGGCGTCCCAGCTCCAGGTCGTATCCGGCGAGCGGTGAACCCTCGTAGCCGGAGACAAAGGTGGCGACGTCGTTTCCGTCGGCGAGGTCGCGCCGGTGCTGATCGATCGGCAAGCGCGCCAGTGCCTGGATCCCGGTGAGCTGGACATGACCGGCCGTCGCCTCGTACCGCCGGCGTGGGTCGACAGGCGCACCGTCGCGCTCGCCGTCGTGGGGACGGAAGTCGGCACTGACGAAGGTCGTCATCTCGCTCCTGTTGATCGTCCGGGAACGCGGAACGCGCTGGGCACGGTCGCAACAGGATGGGCTCCTGGCATGGCCCGGACGTCGGCAACTGGTCCAATGGACCAGAACAAGGCCTCCTCGACCGGGCCATGTGATCCATCGGCGTAGGGCGGTGTCGTGCCACGCCCCGCCCCGTCGGCTCCTCGCACGATCCGTGCTCGAACCTTCACCTTCGGACAGCCGTGATCGCCCTGACCGTGTGGTGGCAGTCGCCCTCTTCTGTCTCTGTACGCGCCCGCGCGATCAGTGGGACGCGGGTCCGGACGGCTTCGTCTCGTCGGCCTGGAGATCCTGGGCCACCAGGGACAGCAGGGAGGTGATACGGCTCGGCACCCGCTCGCTGAGGGCGATCTCGGTACGGCAGCGCACCACACCGGGGAGTTGCAGGAAACGCTGGATGATCTCCTCCACGTGCTCTGTGTCCCGGGCGGCGACACGGCACAACAGGTCGCCCTCCCCGGCCGTCGTATGCGCTTCGAGCACCTCGTCGACGAGGACCAGGGCCCGGGTCACCCGTGCGAGCTGCCCTTGCGCCAGATGAAGGTGGACGAACGCCAGGATGGGGAAACCGAGTTGCGCCGGTGAGATCCGCGGCGCGTGATCGGCTATCACTCCGAGCCGCTCCAGACGGCCCATCCGCGTGTGCACCGTCCCGCGGGCGATGCCGAGTGTGCGCGCGAACTCGCGCATGCCCGCTCTCGGACGGGTGAGCAGTTCGCGCAGAAGGGAGATGTCCAGCATGTCGAGAGCGGGCACAGTGACCTCGTGGTGTTCCGGTGAAGAAGTGGCTTTCCCGTCGCGCGGTCGGCCTTGGCGGGCGCCTCATCATCCCAACTTCCGCTCCAATGGCACGAGGTGGTGCGGGGGAGTCGTGGGGGTGATCGGTGGCGCACCGCTGGGTGGCTGGGAAGCGGCCCGTCCGGACGTCGCTCAGTACTTCTTGACCTGTCGTGGCCGCTCGAAGCAGAAGCCCCTGGGCTCCATGCCGTTCACTGCTCTCCTCAGGTGGTGAAGGCACCGCGACGGCCGTCAGCGGTTGACCCAGGACGGGCGCTTTTGCGCCCCTCTGCAGGAGTTTGCGTCCCTCTGCAGTAGGCGGTGAACACACCAATCTTCCCCCGGGCTACGGCGCCGTTCCGGTCGGGCACGCGTGTCCTCCGTGGCAGATGTCCGGCGCCGGACGGTCAGCGCCATCCCACCAGGATCATCGCTTGGCGGTCCGGCGCGTCTGTGCCGTGCCTCTGTCTCAGATGAGGATCACGGATTTTCCGCGGGTGCGTCCTTGCTCGGCGTGCGTGTGGGCGTGGGCGATCTGCTCCAGTGGATAGGTCCGTTCGATACGCGGTGTGTAGCGGCCCTGGCGCCCCAGCTCCGCCGCCGCGGACAGCAGGGTGGAGTCGTTGGCCGCGTTGACCACATGAGTGCCCAGGCGCTGCCCCCTTGCGTGGTCGGCGACCGTCGCGACGCGCGTCGGGTCGCCCGTGATGGCGACGAGGTCGTCCAGTGATCCGGAGGCCGCGGTGTCGAGCACGATGTCGACGCCGTGCGGAACGAGAGCGCCGAGGCGCTGCGCGAGGCCGGGGCCGTAGGTGGTGGGAACGGCGCCGAGAGAGGCAAGGAACTCGTGGTTGCGTGCGCTGGCTGTCCCGATCACGGTGGCATCCTGTGCCACCGCGATCTCGACTGCCGCGCTGCCCACGCCTCCGGCGGCGCCCTCGATCAGGAGGGTGCGCCCCGCGAGACGGCCGAGTGCGTTCAGGCCGCGCATTGCGGTCACGGACGCGAGGCCGGCGCCCGCGGCCTGCTCGTCGTTCCAGGCGGCTGGGGTGTGGGCCCAGGCCGAGAGGATGGCCAGCTCTGCGGTTGCGCCGGTGACACCGCCCAGCCCAAAGACGCGGTCGCCGACGCTCACCCCCTGCACTCCGTCACCGATTTCGTCGACCAGACCGGCGGCGTCACGTCCGGGAACGGCGGGCAGCTCCAGGGGAATGAGCTGGCGCAGGGCGCCGGCCCGCAGCTTCCAGTCGATGGGGTTGACGCTGGCCGCCGCGACGCGGACACGGATCTCACCGGGCCCGGGGTGGGGGTCGCGGGCCTGCTCGATCACCAAGCTCTGGGCTTGGCCGTACTCGTGGAAGCGGGCTGCGCGCATCGTGTCCTGCCTTACTTTGCTGGGTACGGCCAGAGGGGCCGGTGCGGACCGGGCAGGCGGGCGGTGCGTCCGCCCCGACAGCCACGCAATCTTGCCTGCGCCGGAATACCTTCCGTGGAGTCGATGCTCCGGAAGATATCCAGTGGGTCGGTCACCAGCTGGATACCAAGTCACCAGCTGGATACAACACCGCAAACGGGAGATCCTCGATGACGCGACGGCCGCCGCTGCCACCCGACTTGTTCGACGAGCTGTGCCCGTCTCCGCTGCTGCACTTCCGCTTCGGTGACAAATGGGCACCCATGGTCCTGCGCTGCCTGGACGACGGTCCGCGCAGATATTCCGAGCTCCGCGTGCCACTGGGCCGCGTCACCCCGAAGGTGCTCACCCAGTCGCTGCGCGGCTTGGAGCGGAACGGGTTCGTGTCACGCACCGAGTACGCCGACCCGAAACTGCGGGTGGAGTACGCGCTGACACCGCTGGGCCGCAGCGTGCTGGAGCCACTTGAGGCCGCGTGCCGGTGGGCGACCGAGCACTGGGACGAGCTGCTCGACGCCCACGAGGACGGCGCCTCTTCCCTCGCCAGACCCGAACCTGCGCCGGAGCGTGCCGCACCGGACGAGCAGCTAGGCGGGGCTCTGCATCGCGGATGATGCGGCGGACGTGCGCCGACACAAGAACCCGACACAAGCCCCGAACAGATACCGCCAGCGTGGATGTCCTGGAGATGCGGAGCGGCTGCTGCCGGTCAGTGCCCGGCGGTCAGTTCACCGCTGAGTGTCTTGTGCAGGTCGGCGCTGGGCCGGTTCAGGCCGACGATCTCGACGCTCTTGCCGCGCTGCTTGTACTTGGTCTCGATCGCGTCGAGGACGGCGACGGAGGAGGCATCCCAGATGTGGGCTGCGGACAGGTCGATGACGACCTTGTCCGGGTCGGTGGCGAAGTTGAACTGGGCGACCAGGTCGTTGGAGGAGGCGAAGAAGAGTTCGCCGGTGAGGGAGTAGACGACCCGGCCGCCGTCGGGGTCGGTGACCGACGTGACGTCGGCCAGGAGCGCCACGCGTTTGGCGAAGATCACCATGGCGGTGACCGATCCGACGACGACGCCGATGGCGAGGTTGGAGGTGGCGACCACGATGGCGACGGTGATGACCATGACGGTGATCTCACCGGCGGGCATCCGCTTGAGGGTCGTGGGAGCGATGGAGTGCCAGTCGAATGTCGCGAAGCACACCATCACCATCACCGCGACGAGGGCGGCCATGGGGATGTCGGAGACGACCGGGCCGCAGACGACGCACAGCACCAGCAGGAAGGCACCCGCCAGGAAGGTGGACAGGCGGGTGCGGGCACCGGAGACCCGTACGTTGATCATAGTCTGCCCGATCATGGCGCAGCCTCCCATGCCGCCGAAGAATCCGGTGACGATGTTGGCGATGCCCTGCCCGATGGACTCGCGGGTCTTGTTGGAGCGCGTGTCGGTGATGTCGTCGACCAGCTTCGCGGTCATCAGCGATTCCATGAGGCCGACGAGGGCCATGGCGAGCGCGTAAGGGGCGACGGTGATGAGCGTGTCGAGCGTGAACGGCACGTCGGGGAGGCCCGGGACCGGCAGGGAGGAGGGCAGCTCGCCCTTGTCGCCGACGGTCGGGACCGCGATTCCGGCAGCGACGGTGATCAGGGTGAGAGTGACGATGGAGACGAGCGGCGCCGGGATCACCTTGGTGACCTTCGGGAAGAACACCATCAGCGCGAGCCCGCCGACGATGAGCGGGTAGACGGCCCAGGGCACGTCGTGCATCTCGGGAACCTGCGCCATGAAGATCAGGATGGCGAGGGCGTTGACGAAGCCGACCATCACGGAGCGCGGCACGAATCGCATCAGCTTCGCCACGCCGAGCGCGCCCAGGACGATCTGGAAGAGACCGGCCAGGATCACGGCCGCGACGAGATACCCAAAGCCGTGCTCACGGTTGAGCGGAGCGATCACCAGGGCGACAGCACCGGTCGCCGCGGAGATCATCGCGCGGCGCCCGCCGACGATGGAGATCGTCACGGCCATCGTGAAGGAGGCGAACAGGCCGATCGCCGGGTCGACCCCAGCGATGATCGAGAAGGAGATCGCCTCGGGGATCAGGGCGAGCCCGACGACCAGGCCGGCGAGGACCTCGGTGCGCCACACCTTCGGATCGGAGATCCAGTCGGGCTTGAGGCCGCGCAGCCGCGAGGTGGTGGACACGGCAGTGGAAGCAGACAAGAGAGGCAGTACCTGTCACGGTCGGGCACGCCGGGCGTCACCGATACGTGCGGGAAGACGCGGAAGGGCCGGTCCGACCCTCCAGCGGCGATCTGGAGTCCACAGGACAGCAGGCGCTGCTGTGGGGGCTGCGGGGGCTGTGGGGCAAAGGGTCACGGCGTGCAGGCGGCAGCGCGAGTCGTCGTAGGCATGCGCACGCTCTTTCCTGCAGACATCGGTCTTCGCCGGGGGCGTCGTCGGCCCCGACACGGCTGACGGTCACGGGAGGAATGCGTACCGCACCATGGGGGGCGGAAGGGTGTGGAACCGATCCCGACGATCACTTACTCTACCCTCGGCATTACGAGGAGACCGGCCTGGTCATCCCCTCCGCCCGCTCCCGGGGCGGGTTTCGCCTCTACACCGTCGCCGACGTCGCCCGTCTGATGGCGTCTGATGGTCATCCGGCGGATGAAGCCGCTCGGTTTCACCCTCGACGAGACGCGCGACCTGCTGGATGCCACCGACCGTCTCGACGCTGCCGACTTGGCCGACGACTTCGCCGCCACCCTCCGTGCCCGCCTGGAGCAGCACAGCGGTATCGCCCCGTCCTGGAGTCCTCAGTTCCGCCCCGTGGGCTGTCGTCATGGCAACGCCCAGTTGCCGGTGGCCGCCCCGGAGGCAAGTTGTCCTCTGTTACACACCTGTGGCGATTCGTCCTACAACGAACCCCGGGGCCGCCTCGTCTAGCAGGTGGGATCCGACCTGCGGACCAATGACGAACGAGGAGTGGGTAGCAGTGGGGGACATACGCAGATCAGGAGCCGTGGCTCTGGGGGTCACCATGCTGGTGGTTCCGCTGACGGTGGCGCTCGGCACGGGCAGTGCTCAGGCCGCGTCGTGCTCGACACAGACCGGGCCCCACCAGAAGCAGGTCGAGAAGTTCCTCGGCCGCCCGGTGGACGGCAAGCAGTCGGCAGCCGACTGCAAGGTCATCAAGGCCTTCCAGACCAAGCACAGCATCACCCCGAACGCCGGGTACGCGGGCAGCGTCACCTGGGGCGTCATGAACCTCATGAACAAGCAGAAGGCGGTGGGCAACAACCCCAACAAGGCGGGCAAGTGCCCGACCAACAAGGGCCGCATCGCCTGCGTCGACCTGACGCTCCAGCTCAGCTGGATCCAGGACGGCGAGAACCTCAAGTACGGCCCGGTCCCGGTGCGCACCGGCCGCAACGGCCACGAGACACGCACGGGCCTGAAGAAGGTCTACTGGCGCCACATCGACCACGTGTCGAGCATCTACCACGTGCCGATGCCGTACAGCCAGTTCTTCGACGGCGGCCAGGCGTTCCACTCGGTCGGCATCAGCGTCTGGGCCCCACCGGGCTCCCACGGCTGCGTCAACATGACGAAGAAGGACGCCGTGAAGTACTGGAACACGCTGCGCAAGGGCGACGACGTCTTCGTCTACGGCCGCAAGCCTGGCACCTGATCCGCCGGTGGCGGCGCGACCTGGTCCCGCACGAGGACGGGCTGCTGGTGGACCTGCGGGTCTTCAAGGTCGCGCCGTCATGAGCCCCGGGCTCGCCCGAAGGCGATAGGCGACGCCATCACCCGGCTCGACGCCTGAGCCGGGCGCGGCTTCCGGGGCTGTGCGGCCCCGCCGAACTTGCCCTATTCGCTGCACGAGAACACGTGCCCGCGGACGTACTCGGCAGAGTTCATGCATTCACAGACGATGTCGGGGCACTCGGGCGTCTACGACAACTCGACTGCACCGCAAGAGAGATGGGTGTGATGGCATGTCTTTCCCCGAGCATCCTCAGACGTCCGGCCACTACGCGCAGCCCCCTGAGCACTCTGGAATGCGGCCGAGCAACGGGATGGCGATCACCGCTCTTGTTCTCGGAATTCTGGCGATCCTGCTTTTCTGGACCGTGATCGGTGGCGCGCTGCTCGGTCTGCTGGCGGTGATCTTCGGCATCATCGGCGCGCGCAAGGCGCGTGGAGGCCGGGCGCCCTACGGCAAGATGTCGATCGTCGGTGCGGTGCTCGGCGGGCTCGGTCTGATCGCATCCGGCGTGATCATCGCCATCGGCGCGTCGATCCTCAATTCGGACGAGTACAAGAACTTCGATGACTGCGTCAAGCATGCCGACACACAAAGCGAGCGGGACGCGTGCGCCAAGGACTTCGACCGCGAGGTCAACGACTGACCCGCGCAACGAAGCACACACCTGATTCGAAGCGCGCCCCCTGGGATTAAATGTGCCCCTTTTGCAGGTGCGGGTGCTTCGGCCATCTCGCCCGGCGTGATCGCATCGCAGTCCTTGGAGAACACGCTGACCACGACGTCACACAGGTCTAGAGGCGGCAGCTGATCTCCATTCCGTCCTCCACGGGGAACGTGACGCTCTGGTAGCCGTTCTGGGGATCGCGGACGTAGCTGAGGTAGGGCGCGAGGTCCTCCAGGTCGACGTCGTCGGCGACGACGAGGGTGCCGGGCGCGAGGCGTGGTTCGAGGAGTCGCAGGACCGGCAGGCACAGGTCCTTCCAGCCGTCGAGGAGGACGAAGTCCGCGGAGTCGGCGACTGTGGCCAGAGTGTCGCGGGCGTCTCCTTCGAGGACGGTGATCAGGTCGTCAAGACCCGTCTCTGCGAACGTCCGGCGGGCAGTCGCGGCCTTGGCGGCGCTCAGTTCCGTACTGATCACCCGCCCCGTCCCGTTGTCGCGCACCGCGGCGGCGAGATAGAGCGTGGAGATGCCGAAGGACGTGCCGAACTCGACGACGGTGGCGGGGCGGGAGGCCCGAATCAGGTTGTAGAGGAGGCGGCCGCCCTGGGCGGAAATCGGCATGTACACCTCCGCGTTGGCATCGGCCCGCTCCTGCGGGCCGAGGGGCGCGGAACCCTGGGGCCGCTCCTCCCGGACCCGGCTGCTGGTCGCCTCGTCCTGCTCGGCGTGCCGGAACATCCGGTCGAGGGCGGAGGCGACGCGGGGGTCTTCGAGGGTGTTGAGGGGGGTGCTGGTGGATGTCATGAACCTAGACTAGACGCACCGTTGCGTTGCGTCTAGTGGTTCTGGCCTACGCTGGCCCCAGGAGGCAGACATGGAACGAGGAAGTACGGCCGCCGCGGCGGCCGGGCCACAACCGGCGGCACGCCACCACGGCAACAGGCACGGCCGCAGCGAACAGGCCCGGCAGGCAGTGCTGGAGGCGGCCGACGGCCTCTTGGTCGAGAAGGGCTTCACCGGCGTCACCATCGAGGGCATCGCCGCCCGGGCGGGCGTCGCCAAGCAGACCGTCTACCGCTGGTGGAAGACCAAGACCGACATCCTCCTGGACGCTTTCCTCCAGGACGCGACCGAAGCCCTGACCCCGCCGGACCACGGCGACCTGGCGCCGGACCTACGCGCTCACCTGCGCCAACTGGCCCTGTTCCTCACCCGGTCCGACGCGGGTGCCGTCTTCAAGGCCCTCATCGGGCACGCCCAGCACGATCCCGCGTTCGCCGCCGCCCTGCGGGCCGGGTACCTCGACGAACAGCGCCGCCGCGACCGACTCCCGTTGGAACGTGCGGTGGAACGCGGCCAACTCGGCGCCGGACTCGACATGGCGGCGGAGATCGACCAACTGGTGGGGCCGGTCTACCACCGCGTCCTGATGACGGCGGAACCCGTCGACCAGGCTTTCACCGACCGCCTCGTCGAGGCGTTCCTGCACCGCGTGGGCGTAGTGGACGTAGCCGACGCAGGGGAGATGGGGAGCAGATGACTCTGAAGGCAGGTCAGCGAGTGGTGCTGGCAGCGGAGACCCGGCTGACCGATTCGGTGGAGGTGTCGGGGGTCGTCGTCGGGTTCCTGTCCCTGGCGGCGGGCACCGGCGGGACCGTCGAGCAGGTGGTCGGCCACCAGGACGAGAGCGACGACGTGCGCGAGTACGAGCGACTCAAATCGCTGCTCGACGCCTTCGGGCGCGAGATGCCCACGGAGAGCAGGAGGCAGCTCGAAGAGAAGGTCGGCGCTCTGGAACCGGCGTGGACCGCCTTCCAGGAACGGGCGCCTCGCGTGAGCGTGCGGGTCCGCTTCGACAACGGGTTCATCCTCGACGGGGCCCATGAGGACGTCTTCGTCCCTGCCTGAGGGCGCGTCCCGGGCCGGACCGGGCCCGAACGGCGCTGCTCGCGCCGGCGGGCTACCGTTCGGCCCGGGTGAGCGGCAGCCCCAGGGATGAGGCCTAGTCGGAAGGCGGCGCGGGATTCAGGCTGGAGAGACCGTCCAGCGAATCCGGCAGGCAGGCCGGCGGGTCCCCACCCTCTCCATGGGCGCTGACCGAGTCCTCGACGGCTTCGTGCTGACCCGCGGGGCAGCGTCCGTCACGCGCCGGAGCGGACACCTCGGCAGCTGCTGTTTCCGCACTGCCGACGACGGCTGTCACGGCCAGAGCAGCGGCACACACCGCGGTACGCATACGCATGAATCTCACTCCGTGTGGGTTGATTGCACAGAGCCTCCAGCACATACCGGCCCCGACGGATGGGCCACACGAGCGCTCCAGCCGAGGGACCCCCACTCGGGTAGCCGGGCGCCGGCCGGTGTGGCGGATCCGGTCAGGGGGAGCCGCGGTTGGGCCGGGCGCCCGTACTCTTCCCGGACCTCCCCGGCTGCCCGAACGTTCCGCCTCACGGGTCATGGACCGGTGCGTCAGCCCGCGGCCACTGGTGAGGAGATCAAGAAGTCGGCGGGGTCGACGCCGCCCTCTTTCGTGTCGTCGTTGGCGAACACGAAGGACTCGATCGGGATGTCCCGCTCGGCGCTGAGCGACGCCACGAGCTGCTGCATGACGATGGTCTCCAGGACCACGCGCGCAGCCGGAGCGGCCTCGGGCAGGCGCACCACGGACAGGTTCTCCGCCGGCCCCACGTCCTGCGCGGTGACCAGGAGCGTCAGGTGACCGGCGCCGGACAGGGAGCGCGCCAGCTCCACCTCGCGGCTGTCCCCGAAGATGACATGCAGGGTGTCGGCGGTGCCGCCCGCCGACTCCATCTCGCCGTGCAGGTAGTTGCGGGTCACGGCGGCGGTGGCCGGCATACGGACGACTTCGCGCAGCAGCAGTGCGCCCTCCTCTGCGGAAGCCCGCGAGGCGCCCGAGGCGACGACGTCGGCGGCGACGCAGCGGGCGCCACGCGGAGCCAACTCGCTGATGACGCCGGCCGCGTCACGTCGCACGGCCTCGGCCCACGCTGCGATGTCGCGCCATGGGTCGTCCGCTTCTTCCCGGCCCGCGATGGCCCCCGCGATCAGGTCGAGGGCGACGACGGTGCCGGTGAAGCCGATGGTGGAGGCGTAGGAGTCGGGCTCGTTCCCGAGGTCGACCGTCATCTCCGCGAGGTCGCCGAGCGGCGAGGGCGTCACATTGAGGACGGCGACCCGTGGCACGTAGCGCACCGCCTTGAAGGCGGCAATGGTCTCCGAGCTTTTGCCACCCTGCGAGACACCGATCAACGCGTCCACCTCGAAGCCGGCGGTGCCGTCCTCTATCTCGTCGGCGAGGACGCGCTGGGAGACGATGCCGTGCTCGCGCAGCAAGGCGACGGGCACGCTCAACGCCGCGTACGAGGCTCCGATCCCGGTGAAGAGGGGGCGCTCGGCGCGGCGGAGCTCGTCGAGGTCGGAGCAGGTGAACTGCCGGCGCACATGGGCGATGACGCGGTCGAGTGCCTGGGGCTGGTCGGCCTGACCCTGCAGGAAGGTGATACGCGATCCGGACATGGGGGAGGTTCCTTTCTGGTGTTCCCTCGGGGTGGTCGGGAACCGGCGGTGTGAGCGTGGTGCGGGGGAGCCGGGGTCAGGCCTTGACCGGGTCCGAGGCGTCGGAGCGGGATCCGGAGTCCGGGTCTGGGTCCGGGGCCGGGTCGCCGGAGCCTGTCGGCGCATCCGGTGTGCCTTCGGGGCCCGAGCCGTCGTCCTCCACCGGTTCTCGGCCGGGAGTGGGCAGGTCGAACTTGACGATCGCGAACCGGAAGATCGTGTAGTAGAGCGCGGCGAAGATCAGGCCGATGGGTATGAGGAGCCAGGGCTTGGTGGCGATGCCGTAGTTGACGACGTAGTCGATCGCGCCGGACGAGAACCCGAAGCCGTCCCGGATGCCGAGCGCGTAGCAGACCGCCATCGAGACGCCGAAGAGCAGTGCGTGGATCGCGTAGAGCACGGGCGCCACGAACATGAAACTGAACTCGATCGGCTCGGTCACGCCGGTGACGAACGCGGTGAGCGCCACCGAGATCATCATGCCCTTGACCATCTTGCGGTTCTCGGGGCGTGCGGTGTGCGCGATCGCCATGGCCGCGGCGGGCAGGGCGAACATGTAGATCGGGAAACCGCCGGTCATGAACTGGCCCGCGGTCGGGTCACCGGCCAGGAAACGCGCGATGTCGCCGTGGACCTCGGCGCCGGTGGACGGGTTGACGTAGGTACCGGCCTCGAACCACGGGAAGAACTGGAAGAAGTGGTGCATCCCCACGGGGATGAGTGCGCGGATGACGACTCCGAAGATGCCCGCGCCCCAGGCGCCCGTGCCGATGAGCCACTCGCCGAAGTGGAAGAACCAGCCGCCCACGGTCGGCCAGATCACGCCGAAGAGGATGCCCATGCCGACGCCCGCGAAGGCGCACAGGATCGGGACGAGGCGGCGGCCGCCGAAGAAGCCAAGCCATTCCGGGAGCTTGGTGCGACTGAATCGCTGATAGAGCAGCGCCGCCACCAGGCCCATGACGATGCCGCCGAGCACCTTGGCGTCGAGCGGCTCGCCGTCCACGCCCTTGGGGAAGGCGGGGCTGGCCAGGACGGCCTTGAAGACGAGATAGCCGACGGCGGCTGCCAGGGCGGTGGAGCCGTCGGCCTTCTTGGCGAAGCCGATGGCCACACCGATGGCGAAGAGCAGCGGCAGGTTGTCGAACACCGTCTGGCCGCCTGCGGCCAGGATCATGCCGAACTTCCTGATGATCTCGGGGAAGTTCTCGCGGCCGAGGATGTCCGCTCCGCCGAGGCGGACCAGAAGCGCCGCCGCGGGGAGGGTCGCCACGGGAAGCATCAGGCTGCGGCCGATGCGTTGCATGACCGCCATTGCGCCGCTGCCGCCCCGCTTCTTTGCGGTGGCTTTCGCTGAGCCCGTGCTCATCGGTCTTCCTCCAGGGGGGGTACGCCGGGTCGTTACGCCGCCAAAGGTATGCGGTGGTTTGCAAGTGGTCAATAGTGGTCTGCATGTATGTGCCATGAGGGGACCGAAGGCCCGAGGGGCGGGGCTGAACCGGGCCGAAGTGGCCGAAGTGCCACGGTTGCCGCTCGTACCTTGAGTGGTACGTAGTGGTATTCTCCCTGCAGACCGCTGGAGGTTCACCGATGGCTGCCGACGCCACCCCCGCCCTGTCACGGCGTGCGCCGCAGCGCACGAGCGACCCCGCCCCCCTGTGGTCGCAGACCGCCGGGCTCATCCTCGAGGAGATCCAGGCACGCGGCCTGACGCCGGGGGCGAAACTGCCGCCCGAGCGGGAGCTGTGCGCCCAGCTCGACATCTCCCGCGTGACCCTGCGCAAAGCGCTGACGCATCTGGTGGACCAAGGCGTGGTGACGGCCTCGCACGGCAGAGGCTGGTTCGTCGCCGCACCGACGTCCGCCCGGGAGTGGCCCAACGACCTCGAGTCGTTCACCGCCACGGCCCATCGCAAAAACATGCGCCCCGGCTCTCTCGTCCTGCGCCAGGAGATCGAGGCCGCGTCACTCGACGACGCGGAACGGCTCGACGTGCCGGCCGGCACACCACTGCTTCACCTGGAACGGGTCCGCCTCCTCAATGACGTGCGGATCGCCGTCGACCGCACCCTGCTGGTGGCGGAGCTGGCCCCGGGCCTCGAAGGCCTCGACTTCACGTCCGCGTCCCTCTTCGAGGAACTGCGCGAGCGCGGCGTGGAACTCGACCGCTCGGAGACCACCATTGAGGCCCGCAGCGCGGACACGACGCTCGCCGGACGCCTGGAGATCACACCGGGATCGCCCGTCCTGGTCCTTGACCAGACGATCTATGCCCGAGACCAGCGCCCGCTCCTGCTGTCCACGGTCGAGTACAGCGGCGACCGCTACCGGCTGCGCACCACTCTCCAGCCACGGTGACACGGCGAAAGACGCGCCGGAGCGGCCGATGGGACCATGTCGCAGGGCCTTAAGTAACTGATGACTGCGGTGCGGCACCGTCGTGCGGCTCGGTCAGGAGCAGGCGGTGGCGGTGGCGGTGTGGAGCACATGCGTGGGTGCGCTGCTCGGTGGGCGACGACAGGGGCCCAAGACAAGACCTGGCGGCGTTGCGGAGGCCGGGCCGGACGCGGGTGAACTCGTCGAGTGCGGACCGCCCGCTGTCGGCGAGCGCATGGTGCTGCCGCTGCCGGGTCGCAGACTTCCGGCTCACGGTCATTCCCTGCGTTGCTGGGTTCGGAAGGTGGACGGGGTGACGCCGGTGCGGCGGGTGAACTGGCGGGTGAAGTAGCCGGGGTCGTTGAATCCGGTGCGGCGTGAGACCGCGACGACGGTCAGGTCCGTCTCCGCGAGCAGCTCCTTGGCCTGATTGATGCGGAGCCGTTGGACGTACTCCTTCGGGCCGTGCCCGGTCTGCCGATGGACGACTTCCCTCAACTTCTCCGGCGTCAGGCCGAGTTCGCCTGCCGTGACCGCGAGCGGGAGCGCGCTGTTGCGGGCTAGCGCGACCAGGGCGGGGTGCTCGGTCTGCGGGCGGCCCAGCGCGGTGATCAGTTCGTGGAGGGCGGCGGCGGACGCGGTTTCGGGGTCGGGACGGTCCAGGGCGCGGCGCAGCCGGGTGAAGAGCAGGGCGGCCGATGCGGCGTCGGCAATGGGGGTCGCCTCGGCGGGGAGATAGCCGAGTTCGGCGTACGCACGAGTGGCCGGTCCGTCGTACAGCGCCCACTGCTCGCTCCAGCCGTGCTCGTCCGGGCCGTAGGTGTGGGGGACGCCTGCCGGCAGGTTGAACAGGGTCGGCGGGGCGACCGGGCGGTCGTTGCAACGCCCGCTGCCCGCGGTCACGAGGACCACGGCATGCGAGGACAGCACCCGCTCGCGCACCGTGCGGAGGCGGCCGCTCTGTCCGCCCACTCCCAGACACACCAGGCCGAGCCCCCAGTGCGCGGCGGCGGGGGTGAGATGGCGCGACCAGCCTGGCATGCGGTCACTGTAGGCGGGACGCGCCGTGCCCCGAAACGTCCTGCACCAGGCGCGCTTTCGTGCATGGTCCCGCGGGCGGGTCGAGGCCAGGATCGTGGCCATGCTGACGTCCAACGGCTACAGACTCGACACCGCCCCCGCCAGGCTGGGCGCCCTCGAACCGGTACCCGGCGAAGAACGGCATGACCGCGATGCCCTGTGGGCCCGCTTGCGCCGCCACGGCTACCTCTATCTCAAGGGCGCCCTGCCCGTGGCCGGCGTGATCGAGATGCGCCGCCACTACTTCGACGCCCTTGCCCCGACCGGGCTGCGGGAGCACGGTCGGAGCGACGTGGACCCCGCGGCCCTGCGCCGAGTGCTGTTCAAGGAGCTGGTGCCCGGCCCGGCCTATCAGGAGTTCTGCACCCAACCCGCATTGCGCGACTGGTACGCGTGGTTCCTTGGCGCGTCGGCATTCCTGCACCGTCGAAAGATCATCCGGCATCAGCGGGCAGGCGACACGGGCATCGGATTCGCCACCCAGGCCCACTATGACCTGGTGTACCTGCGGGAGGGCACCGACCGGGTGCTCAGTTCCTGGATTCCGTTGGGCGACTGCCCCGCCACGCGAGGCGGCCTTGTCTACCTCGAAGGAAGTCATGAGCGGGTGCGCGCCGAGGAACGGGGCGGACGGCTTCGCAGGCCCGCCGCTTCGATCACGGCCGATCTCCCGGCGCTGGCCGAGGAGTTCGACTCCCGCTGGCTGGTCGCCGACTACGAGGCGGGCGACATGGTGGTCCACTCCCCGTACCTGGTGCACGCCTCCCTCGACAACGCCGACCCCGGCGAAGTGACCCGCCTGTCCACCGACATCCGATACCAGCGCGCCGCCGACCCCATCGACTGGCGCTGGCAGGAGCATTGGCACGACCGCGACGGCCTGTGACCAGGGCGGCGGGCCGTTGCCGTGCCGTGATGTGTTGTGCCGCTACCGCGGGGCGGGCCTGTTGGCCTGCCACCGACCTCGCCGCAGACCACTGGCATCGCGCGTTGCCGGGCACGCCCGATCCTGGCCAAAGCCTTGACAGAGCCGGACAAGATTTCCAGACTCATCTCCGCAACCGGATGTTTACGTAAACATCGTTGAGCGCATCCCCACATTCCGACAGGGAGAAACCCATGTCCGCGAAGGCGCAGAGGAGAACACCGAGGCCCGAGGGGCGGCAGGCGAGAGGCACGACCGCCCTTCTGCTCGCCGCCCTGGCGGGGCTGCTCCTCTCATTCCTGTCCCCCCTGGGCTCGGCCCAGGCAGCCCCCGCCGCAGTCACCGTCGCCAACGGAACCCAGTTCACCGACCCGAACGGCGACGTCGTGCACGCCCACGGCGGCGGTGTGATCAAGGTGGACGGGTACTACTACTGGTTCGGCGAGAACCGGAACGAGGACAACACCTTCCGGTATGTCTCCGCCTACCGCTCCACCGACCTGAAGACCTGGGAATTCCGCAAGCACGTCCTGACCCAGAAGAGCGATCCGGAGCTGGAGAGCGCCAACATCGAGCGCCCCAAGGTCATCTACAACGAGGCCACGGACACGTTCGTGATGTGGATGCACAAGGAGAACGCGAGCGACTACGGCGAGGCCCGCGCCGCCGTGGCGGTCTCCTCCACCGTTGACGGCGACTACGCATGGCGGGGCAGCTTGCGGCCGCTCGACCACATGTCACGGGACATCACCACGTTCGTCGACGACGACGGCACCGGTTACATGATCTCGGCGGCGAACGAGAACGCCGACCTGCACGTCTACCGGCTGACCAAGGACTACACCCAGGTGGACTCGCTGGTGCGCAAGCTGTGGGAGGGCCGGTCGCGTGAGGCCCCGGCCATGTTCAAGCGCGACGGCCGATACTTCCTGCTGACGTCCGGCGCCACCGGCTGGTCCCCGAACCAGCAGAAGTACAGCAGCGCCGAGAGCATCACCGGTGACTGGACCGAACTGAAGGACATCGGCAACGGGAAGGCGTACGGCTCGCAGACCGCGTACGTCCTGCCGGTCCAAGGCACATCGGGAACGTCATACCTCTACATGGGTGACCGCTGGGGCAACTCGATGGGAGGGAACGTCAACGACTCCCAGTACGTGTGGCTCCCGCTGGACTTCCCCACCAGGGAGACGATGACGATGGACTACTACCCGCAGATCTCCGTCGACGCGGGAGCCGGCGAGGTGGGCGGCACCGGGAGCTGGGAGACGCTCACCGCGAAGCACAGCGGGAAGTGTGCCGACATCGCCGACGAGTCCCTGGGTGACGGCGCGACCGCGGTCCAGTGGTCCTGCGCCCGGGGCAGCCTCAACCAGCAGTTCTGGTTCCAGGACTCCGGTGACGGCACGGTCCGCGCGATGCTCCGGCACAGTGGGAAGTGCCTCGACGTCCGTGACGCCTCCACCGCGGACGGCGCCGCCGTCGTCCAGTCGCCCTGCGGCGAGGGCGACAGCCAGCGCTGGACCGTGCGGGACACCACCGGGGGCGCCGTTCACCTCATGGCCCGGCACAGCGGCAAATGCCTCGACGTGCGGAACCGGGCCACCGGTGACGGAGCCCCCCTGATCCAGTGGGCATGCGACGGCGAAGCCGCCAATCAGCGGTGGGAGCGCACCGGTTCCTGAACCCTTCGGGGGATTCATAGGTCGCAGGACGACACTCGCTCACGTCGCGGACTGTCGCAGCACGGCGATGTCGCGAGCCGGCAGGACGACGCTGTCGGGGGAGGTGGGACCAAGGAGCACGTCGCCGCTCAGGCCGGGCAGTGGGACGGGCTCGTCGCCGCGATTGACCAGGAAGAGGTACCGGTTCTCCCCGTCGTGACGCACCACGAGCTCGACCAGCCCCCGGGCGTGCTCGGGCAGTTCGCTGGCCACCCCGGCCCGGGTGAGCAGCTCGGGCAGCAGTCCGGCCAGGCCCTCGCTCCCGAGGCGCGTGGAGACGTACGTGGCCGTACCCCGGCCCGCCGTACGCCGTGTGACGGCGGGCCGGGAGGCGTGGGCGCCGGTGCGGTAGCGGGCGAGAACCTCGACGTCCGGTCCCGTCACATCGATCCGGTCGGTCCACATGCTTGCGGCGGTCCCGTTGTCCAGGCCGACGAGGTCGCCGTCGAGCAGCGGCCCGAACTCCTCGATCCGAATGCCTAGAAGTTCTCTCAGCGCGCCCGGGTAGCCGCCGAGCCAGATGTGGTCGTTCTCGTCCACGATGCCCGAGAAGTACGTGGTGACGAGGTGGCCGCCACCCTCGACGTACCGTGTGAGCTCCTTGGCGAGCTGCTGCGGCACCACGTGCAGGACCGGCGCGATCACGACGTCGTACGAGGACGGGTCCGTGTCATGGGCGGGTACGACATCGGCGCGGATGCCGAGGCGGAACAGCGCGGAGTACCAGTCGAGGGCCTCGCGGTGGTAGTCGAGGCGCGAGGTGGGGTGGGAGTCGTGCTCGCTGGTCCACCAGGAGTCCCAGTCGAACAGGATGGCCACGCGGGCGGGTTCGCGCTCGGATCCGGCGAGCGGCGCGAGCGCTTCGAGGGTCCGGCCCAGCGAGGTCACGGACCGGAAGAGTTCGCTGTCGGCCCCGGCGTGCGGGACCATCGCCGAGTGGTACTTCTCGGCGCCGGCCGCCGACTGGCGCCACTGGAAGAAGCACACGGCGTCGGCGCCGTGCGCGACGTGCAGCAGCGAATCGCGGGCCAGCTCCCCCCGGTTCTTGGCCAGGTTGACAGGCTGCCAGTTCACGGCACTGGTGGAGTGCTCCATCAGGAACCACGGGCGGTGCCCCGCGATGCCGCTGGTCAGGTTGGCGGAAAAGGACAGCTCGTCCCGGCCCTGCGGGCCCGGACGGACATAGTGGTCGTTCGAGACGAAGTCCACCTCGCTCGCCCAGTCGGCATAGTTCATGCCCTTGATGCCGCTCATCACCATGAAGTTGGTGGTGACGGGCACATCCGGCGTCAGCTCGCGCAGGACGTCCCGCTCCGCCCGCAGATACTCCTTCAGCGCGTCCGACGAGAACCGCTTGAAGTCCAGCTGCTGCGTGGGGTTGGGATGCGATGCGGCGAGTCGCGGCGGCAGGATCTGCTCCCAGTCGCTGTAGCGCTGCGCCCAGAAAGCCGTGCCCCAGGCGTGGTTGAGCTCGTCGAGAGTGGTGTACCGCTCCCGCAGCCAGTCCCGGAAGGCGCGGGCCGCGTCGTCGGAGTAGTCATAGACGTTGTGACAGCCCAGCTCGTTGGAGACGTGCCAGGCGACGAGGGCCGGGTGACCGGCGTAGCGCGACGACAACTCCCGTACCAGGCGCAGCGCGTGGGTCCGGAACACGGGTGAGGTGGGTCGCCAGTGCTGGCGGGCGCCCGGCCACAGTGTCTCGCCCGCGGCGGTCACCGGCAGGATCTCCGGGTGCGCGGTGGTCAGCCAGGGCGGCGGGGACGCGGTGGCGGTGGCCAGGTCGACGCCGATGCCGCCCGTGTGCAGCAGGTCCATGACCTCGTCGAGCCAGGCGAAATCCCAGGTCTGCGCGGTGGGTTGGATCCTGGCCCAGGAGAAGATCGCCAGGGAGACGACGTTCACACCGGCCTCGCGCATCAGCTTCACGTCCTCCTGCCACACCTCCCGCGGCCACTGCTCGGGGTTGTAGTCGGCGCCGTAGCCGATCCTTCGGCTGCCGTCGGGGCCCTTCGCGTACGGGAATCGGGAGGTGAGGGGGGCGGTCATGTACGTCCTTTCAACGGAGCGGCTGGCCGGCTCCGGTGGTTCGGGGTGGGAGCCGGGGGGCTACTTGTCGATGGTGAAGCCCTGCTCGCTGCCGTACTTGGCGGAGGCCTCCTGCCACGTCTTCAGGCCCGCGGAGAGCTTCGTGCCGGAGACGTAGGCCTTGCCGACGGTGTCGTTGAAGATCGAGTTGGCGTACGCCTGGTAGGGCAGGTACTTCCAGTCGGTGGTCACGCTCCTGGCGGACTCGGCGAAGATCTTGTTGGCCTTCTGGCCGCCGAAGTAGGGGAACGCGGTGTTCTGGAACGACGGGGAGTTAAGGTCCTTGGTCGTCGCGGGGAACGCGCCGTTTCGCACCCGGGTCGGTACGCCCGCACCGGAGTTCGCGTACTCGACGAAGGCGTAGGCGAGTTCCTTGTTCTCGCCGAGTTCGGGCAGCGCGAGCGAGCTGCCGCCGTTCTCGGAGCTGGCGCTTTCGCCCTTGGCCCACTGCGGCAGCGGGGCCACCCGCCAGTCGCCCGCCGCGCCCTTCACCCCGGAGGTGAAGTTGGCGGGCATCCAGGCGCCGATGGGGAGCGTGGCGATGGTGCCGTCACCGAGGCCCTTGTACCAGTCGTCGCTCCAGCCGGTGACGGGGGAGACCAGCTTCTCGTCGAGCAGCTTCTGCCAGGTGTCGGTGTACCTCTTCGCGCCCGTGTCGGTGAAGTCGATGCCGACCTTCGTGCCGTTGACCTTGTACGGACGCGAACCGGCCTGCCACAGCAGGCTGGTGCTCAGTCCCGCGTCTCCGGTGTCGCTGGTGATGTACGCCTTCGGGTCGGCCTTGTGCAGCGCGCGGGCGGCCTCGATGTACTCGTCCCAGGTCGTCGGAACGTCGATCTTGTGCTTGTCGAAGACCTTCTTGTTGTAGAACAGCGCCATCGGACCCGAGTCCATGGGCAGGCCGTAGATCCCGTCACCGGACTTCACCGCATTCCACGGACCCGGTGAGTACGTCCCGTCCAGCTTGTCCGCCCCGTACACCGAAAGATCGGCGACCTGCTTCGTCAGTGCGTACTGGCCCAGGGCGTAGTACTCGATCTGCGCGACGTCCGGGACGCCCTTCTTCGCCGAGATCGCATTCGACAGCGCCTTGTACTGGTCGTTGTTCGTCCCCGCGTTGACCAGCTTCACGTCGACCTTCGGGTACTTCTTCTCGAAGTCGGCCTCGACCTGCTTCAGGGTGGGCTCCCACGCCCATACGGTGACGGTTCCGCCCTTCTTCAGCGCCGCCTTGATGTCGGAGGCGCCGACCTCCTTCCGGGCGGAGTCGTCGTCGCCTGATCCGCAGGCGGTTGCCCCCAGAGCGAGAACGGTGAGAAGACCAAGGCCACGCATCAGCCGTCGGGAGTGCTTGGGCATAGCGATACTTCCACTTCGTCGTGGTTCGACAGGACGGGTGCTTAGGTGGCAGCGGCCAGGGGTCGCGGCCGGATACGGACTTCGCGTAGCGCGGCTACTCCTTGACGCTTCCGGCGGCGAGCCCGGACTGCCAGTACTTCTGGAGCAGCAGGAAAGCGGCGACGAGGGGCACGACGGTGAGCAGCGAGCCGGTGACGACCAGGTTGAAGACGGCCTCGCCGCCGGCCGTGGCCGCCTGCTTGTTCCAGGCGTCGAGGCCGAGGGTGAGCGGGTACCAGTCGGGGTCCTTCAGCATGATCAGTGGCAGGAAGTAGTTGTTCCACGTCGCGACCGTGGTGAAGAGCAGCACGGTGACGGTGCCGGGTGCCAGGAGCGGCAGGGCGACCTGGAAGAAGGCGCGCAGCTCGCTCGCGCCGTCGATGCGGGCGGCCTCCATCAGTTCGGTGGGGATCGCCTCGGTGGCGAACACCCACATCAGGTAGAGGCCGAACGGTGAGATCAGCGACGGGATGATGATGGCCCAGGGGGTGTCGGTGAGCCCCATCTTGCTGAACATCAGGAAGGTGGGGACCGCGAGAGCCGTGGTGGGCACCGCGACCGCGCCGATGACGACCGCGAACACACCCCGCTTGCCGGGGAAGTCGAACTTGGCGAGCGCGTACCCGCCGAGGACCGCGAGGAAGGTGGCCCCGCCCGCGCCCACCACCACGTACAACAGGGTGTTGAGGAGCCAGCGGCCGAAGACGCCGTCCTGATACGTGAAGGTCGCGGTGATGTTGTCCCACAGGGCGAAGTCCCCGTCGAACCACAGGCCGAAGGAATCGGCGAGCCCCTGCTGCGTCTTGGTGGCGCTGATCAGCAGCCACACAAGGGGGGCGAGACTGTAGAGCAGCATGATGCCGGTCAGTGCCGTCAGCAGTACGCTGCGCCGGGGGCGGGACCGGGACCGGGTGCGGCGTCGCGGTGCGCGCAGGCGCGGGGCAGCCGATGTCGGCGGTGCCGCGGGCGAGGGGTCCGCGCCTGCCCCGGCGGCGCCGGCGGTGGTGCTCGCGGTGGGCAGTCCCGTCATCGGGCTCACGCTCCCTTGCGCATGCCGCGCAGCTGGACGACGTAGGCGACGACCATGGTGAGAACGCCCATCACGATGGCGACCGTCGCGGAGTAGTTGTGCTGCTGGCCGGAGAAGGACAGCGAGTACGTGTAGTAGTTCGGGGTGTAGTCGGTGGTGATCGCGTTCGGCGCGAGCTTCTGCAGGATGGCCGGCTCGTTGAAGAGCTGGAAGCTGCCGATGATCGAGAAGATCGTGGCGATGACGAGGGCTCCGCGGATCGCGGGGATCTTGATCGCCGAGATGACCCGCCACTGGCCCGCTCCGTCGATCTCCGCGGCCTCGTAGAGCGAGTGCGGGACGACGCGCAGCGCGGAGTAGAAGATCAGCATGTTGTAGCCGACGAACTCCCAGGTGACGATGTTGCCGATCGACGCGAGAACGAGGCCGGAGGAGAGTGGGTCGGGCAGGTGGACGCCGAACGCCTCGTTGATGTCCCCGACCAGGCCGAAGCGGGGCCCGTACATGAAGCCCCACATCAGGGTCGCGACGACCGCGGGCACGGCGTACGGCAGGAAGACGGAGATCCGGAAGAAGTCCTTGCCGTACAGGCGGCCGCTGTCGATCGCGAGCGCCACCAGCAGGGCAATGCCCAGCATGATCGGCACCTGGACCAGCAGGAACAGCCCGACGCGGAGCACTCCGTCCCAGAACTGGTGGTCCTGCAGGGCTTGTTGGTAGTTGTCGAGACCCACGAACGAGGTGCCGCCGATGAGTTGCGTCCGGAACAGGCTCAGATAGGCCGAATACAGCAGGGGCGCCAGGAAGACCAGTGCGAAGACGAGCAGGAAGGGCCCGATGAACACCCATCCCGTCCATGAGCGGCGTGCACGCCTCACCGGTGGCCCGGCCGGACGGGCCCCTGCTGCCGCCGGCGGTTGTAGCGTCGTCATCTCGCGTCCCTCGCTCGTGCTTCGCCAGACCGAAACCGCAGTTCACGTAGACGTTCCAGGCCGATGAAGCGGCTCGACCAAACGCGGGTCAGGCGTTATGTTTACGTAAACATCCAGTGGCGGCATGTCTACACTGCCTCCAGATGAGCGGTCAAGAGTTGCTCACGAAGGGCGGTATCCGGTGAGGGAGAGCGTGGACGGCACAGACGAACACACCCCGGCGTCGCGTGCGACGAAGGGCGGGCCCGCCCCCGCGAGCTCTCACTCGCGCCGCCGTTCCGTGTCGATGGCGGACGTGGCCCGGCTGGCCGGGGTCTCCTCGCAGACGGTCTCCCGCGTCTCCAACGGCTTCCCTGGCGTGAACGAAGCCACGCGCCGGGAGGTCCTCTCCGCCATGAGAGAGCTCGACTACCGCCCCAACAGTGCGGCCCGCGCACTCAAGAGCGGCGAATTCCGCACCATCGGTGTCATCACCTTCTCCCTCTCCACGACCGGCAATGTCCGCACTCTGGAGGCGATCGCCGTCTCGGCCGCGCAGGAGGGCTACGCGGTCACGCTGCTGCCCGTCGCCATCCCCACCCAGGACGAAGTCCGCGGAGCCTTCTCGCGGTTGGGGGAACTGGCCATCGACGCGGCCGTGGTCATCATGGAGGTGCACCTCCTCAACGACGCGCGTCTGTCACTGCCACCGCACGTGAAGGTCGTCGTCGCCGACTCCGACGCCGGGGACCGGTACACGGTCGTCGACACGGACCAGGTCGGCGGCACCCGTGAAGCGGTCGGCCACCTCCTCGACCTCGGACACGAGACGGTATGGCACCTCGCAGGACCCGAGGAGTCGTACGCGGCCCAGCGCAGGACGGACGCCTGGCGCTCGGCCCTCGGGGAGGCCGGCCGCACACCACCGCCACTGGTCCGCGGCGACTGGTCGGCCGAGTCCGGCTACCGCGCCGGCCTCGAACTCGCTGAACAGGCTGACTGCACCGCGGTGTTCGCGGCCAACGACCAGATGGCGCTCGGCCTGCTGCGCGCCCTCAACGAGCGTGGCCGCAAGGTCCCCGACGACGTTTCCGTGGTCGGCTTCGACGACATCGCCGAAGCCGGTTCGTTCCAGCCCCCGTTGACGACCGTCCACCAGGATTTCGGCGAAGTCGGGCGCCGCTGCGTGGACGGTGTTCTGCACCAGGTCAAACACGGGGAGCCGGAACACGGCACCACTCTGGTGCCGACCCGACTCGTGGTGCGCGCGAGCACCGCTCCGCCACTGCCGCGCTGACACACCGACCCGACGACGCTGTGCGCCGCCCCGGACTCAGTGGCCGTGCGAGGCAGTGCACCACCCCGTGCTCAGCGGCCGGTCGCGCCCACGTCACGTGACATCCGTACGACCACCGTCCGCTCGGACAGTGCGCTCCGCAGGCGTGCATGGGTGCCGGCGGCGTCGGCCACCACGACCGGCGGCTTCATGACCCAGCCGGTGAGTGCGACGAGCATGTCCAGAGCCGGCCGCCATGTGGTCGGCACTGGTCGGAAGAGCTGACGGAGTCCCGTGGGTCAACGGCGCTGCAGCATGCCCCGGACGTACGCGGCCTGGCCGGTGTGCTGCAGATCGTCGGAGATGACACTGATCAGCCGGACGCCGAGGGTGACGTGCGGCGTCCACTGCTCGTCGACGACTCGGTCGAGCGCCGCGTCGTCGAGTGTGCGCACGAAGGAGAGGGTCTGCTCGTGGACGGCGTCGTGGTAGCCGCGCAACTGGTCGGCAAAGACGCCACTGACCGACGCCACCTGCTCGGAGGTGTGTCCGTAGCCCGTCTCCTTCTCGCCGAGGGGTAGCTGGAACCGGTCGGACCAGCCTTGGCCGGTCCACACCTGGCCTCGGCCCGCCGCGTCGGCGACGTGATCGTCCTGGACGCGGGTGAGGTGCCACACCAGCCAGACGATCGAATTGGCCTTGTCGCCCGGACGGAAGGCGAGCTCCTCGGGCGAAAGCCCGTCGACGGCAGCATGCACTTCATCCCGGACACGATCGAACGCTTCTGCCAAAAGCTCTGCAGTGTTCATCCATCCATGGTCACCCCTGGGGCGGAGACCGGCCGGAATGGCAAGTGACGACGGCCTGTCGTCGGCTCTCGGCCTCGGTCTGTCGGATAGATCGGCCGGTAGCACCGCGAGGGCTTCGCGCTGCCCCGCCAGTGTCATCCAGGCCGCTTCCCGCGCCGCGCCCCACCAGGCTCCCACGGCAGCACGGGCACGACGGCGCGTCGGGGGGATGTCGCGGATGCGAGTCCAGTCCCGTCCGCGGCGAGGGCAGGTGCACGCCGTAGGGTCTGTCCCATGCAGGAACTCGACGTCACGCCTGATCGGTTGGCCGGCACCTGGCACATTCTCTGTTCCACGTTCCCCATGTGGCTGCACGGTGGACGCACGGACGCGACGTTCACCTACACCCCCCTGCCGAGCGGGAGTTCAGGGGCGTCACGTATGCGGGACGAGGTCGGGTATCGAAGCCGGGGGCGCCGACGCCGCATCCTCGGCGTCGACACCCGGCTCACCGAACGGCCCGGCACCGTCTACCGGTGGCGCGGCCGCGGCCTCCTCGCAGCGCTGTCGAGCGAGTGGGAGGTGCGCGAGGTGGGGGCGGGCGACGCATGGGCCGTGATCGTCTTCAGCCGCTCGCTTGTCACCCCGGCCGGGGCGGATGCCGTGGTACGCGCCGAACACCTCACCGACCGCGGCGTAGTGGCAGACGCGCTCGAAGCCGGGGCCCGCCACCAGGCGCGACAGGTGCCAGGGTTCACTCACCAGGGCTGACCTGGGTCGGCACCACAGCAATCAGCGCTTTCGAAGTGGGGTGCGCGGCAAGTCCTGCGCTCCTTCGTAGTCCTAACAGGTGGGCGTACGGGGTTGCCCCGGTCAATGCTGGATCAGACCGCCGACAGGGACGGGTGCAACGTGGCCCGCTGCCGGAACGCTCTGCGCCGGTGCGAGGCCGACGTCGACCGGCGATGACCTGCGCGAGCGAGCAATTCCGAAACCGAGATCGCCGTCAGGAGTCGCGGCCGGGGACACCGATGAGGCCGTCCCCGCCCTGGGCTGCCGCTTGCTCCCCGCGGTCGATCTCCTTCAAGTTGGACGCGTAGACCTCCTCGCCGACGCGGTCCCCGCGTCGCCGGCACTCCTGCAAGGCCTTATGCGTCCACGCCCTGGCCTCGCCGCGCTCACCCGCGTGGAAGTGGTTCAGCCCCATCAAACCGCAGAGCTTGCCGAGGAAGCGGAGGGCGGACGCCGCCTCGGGGAGTGCGTCCAGCTCGTCGAGGAGCCGCAGCAGCGCCCGGTTGCTCTCCTCGAACCAGGCGCGGTCGCTCAGCTGCTGAGCGTGTGTGAGGGTGTCCCGGCAGGCGCCGAGCCGGCGTCCGTCGGACGTGCCGCGCCGCAGCTCGCGGGCGATGAGCAGGTCGTCGAGGACCGCGGCTGCTTTCCCCTCGCCCCGATCTCCCGCGCGCACCGCCAGGTCGTACGCGAGGCGAGCGTGTTCGACAGCGGTGTCGAGGTCGTCCCGCATGGCCGCGTGCGTGGCCATGCGGGAGTGGATGGCGGCCAACCGGGCGTCGTCGGTCAGCCCCTGGCCGAGTTCTTCCCGGAGCAGCGCGTCAGCGGCCTCGTGCTCCCCGTCCTCGGCGAGGATCTGCGCCTCGTGGATCCTCCCCAGCGGGTCGCCGGGCAAGTCGGCTCCCGACAGTTGGCGCAGCGCGTCGGGGCGGCCCAGCCCGTTCAGCTCGCGGGCGAGCCGCTCAATCGTCTGTGGGTAGGGGCGCATGGCCTTCATGTCCCGGTGGAAGGACTCCCGCAGTTCTTCGGGAACCCGCAGCCATTCCTTCCGGCGGGCATCCAGTTGGGCGGCGTGCTGTCGGCACAGTGCGGTGAAACCGGCGTGGTCCCCTTCCCGGTCGGCCACGCTGAGGGCGCGCAGCACACGTCCCAGCTCCCCCTCGGCGAACTCCCCCACGTGCGGCACTCTCATCGGACCGGAGCTCCCCACTGCAGCAGATGGTTGTACAAGTGCATGGACAACAACCCCGCCGGGTGTTCGTACCCTGCTCCCCACCCGGACAACAGGGCGCTGTGCGGTGCGCCGGGCGCCACGTCACCGACGACCTGCTCGACGTTCTCGGCTGCGAGATCCAGGGACACGGTGACGACCGGGAGACGCGCCTCGAACACCACGCGGCACAGCGCCTGGCCCACGTCGTTGGCCACCAGTCCGGACTTTCCCATCACCACCCACACGTCGGCCTTGACGGGCCGCGCCCGCAGCCGCCCGTGCGGCAGGTGTCCCACGGGCACGGGGTCCACCGCGGTCCAGCTCCCCGAGACGACCGTGACGCGTAGCAGCTTCTCCAACTCAGCTCGGTGCCGCCGTATCCAGGACGAGATGAGAACGGCCTCGCCCTCGCACTCGGCGACGATCGCTATGTGGCAGGTCGGTGCGGTGCCGATGGCAGCCTGCTCAGGGACAGACCAGTACGGCGACGAGTCGGCAGGCCCGGCCTCAGCGTGTCCCTCCTCGACATGACCCCGGAGATTCAGGCCGCCCCACCCGTCGAAGGAGCCGATCACCCGGACCGGCCGGCCGCCGTCGAGTGGCTGCGACCCCTCGTAGTCCGGCGCTGGAATCAGGACCTTCCCCTCTCCCATGTCCGGCAACGGAACCACGCCGGTGACCAGGGCCTGTCGGCTCATGCGGCCGTTGGGCACGGCGGTGGCGAGCATACGGTCGTAGAGGTAGGGAAGGTCGCCCGGATCCGCCATGGCCAGCCCGAGCCGGCGTACGCACTCCTCGCGCGTCTGCAGCCGGAACAGTTCGGTGTCCAGCAGCCCGCGCCAGATGACCAGCTGACGGTCGTTCACCAGGCTGCGCAGCGACTCGGCGTCCGTGGCGGGGCCCGAGGGCCGCGCCGGTCCGTGGGCCAGCAGGACATCGGGACGCCCGCCCAGCGTGCACGCAAGCGAGTTCACCGCCTCCAGGCTGCACCAGGCCCGGCCCAGGTAGTCGGCGACGTCGTCGAGCAGCACCAGAGTGCGCCCGGCGAACTGCAGCAGGAACAGCGATTCGATGGTCTGCCGGAACAGCACCTGCTCCTCGCGGGTGCGCGGGGCCTGCGGCACGCAGCTGTAGTCGTACCAGAGATGGATCCGTTGCAGCAGCGGCCGCAGCGAGGGCAGGGTGTCGAGCAGTTCGTGCAGGCGCCGCAGGCCGACATCGTCGCAAGCCCGTGCCGCACCGAGCTCGATCGCGTCCAGGCCGGCCCGGTCCACCTCCCGGGCCACCGGCGTGAGTGACGCGGCATCGAGCACTTCCCTCAGGACCCCGACCAGCAGGCACTCGGCCAAGTCCGAACCGGCCATGCCGACCGGCATGTTCATCGCGGCGTGATTCACCCGCCGAGGGGTGTGCAGTCCACGCCGGTGGGCGACTCTGACCGCCTCGCACAACGAGGCGAAGAGATGCCACGCGACCAGTCGCGCCTGCGTGCCGTCCGGGTCGGGCTGATCAACGCCATGCCAACGGTGCGAGACGAACACGTGATGCCGACCGGGGAGGACTCCGCGCGCCAGCCGAGACGCAACCTCGCGCATCTCAGGAAAGCGCGCGGACCCGATGAGCTCGTCCAAGGGCAGCCAGCGCGACGCGGTCAGGTTCCGCCGGAGCGACATGGTGGGCTGGGGACGCACGTCCTGCGCCTTGGCGATCCCGTCCAGTGCGCGGAGGGGAACCGCCAGCGGAAACCTGCCGACGATCTCGCCCCCCGGATCGGCCATGGCGTACAGCAGGCCTCGCTCGATGCCGACCCGGACCTGCCCGTCGGGAACGGCGAGACGCCGATGGGCGATGAAGTCGTGCTGCTGGGCGAGCCGGGCCAAGTCGTCCGGCAGACGCGCCCGTTGCTGCCGCCGCTCACGTACGGCCAGGCCGGACAAGGTCTCGACGCCGAGGAACGGAACCTGCGGGCAGGCGCACAAGTAGCGGTACGCGAGGGCGTCGTACGTCTGCTCGCCCCCTCCTCGCGCATAAGCCAGCGCCTTGGCGGCCGCCTCGTCCGCGCGCCAGACGGACAGCAGTCGGGGATGCCTCCGCAACTTCTCCGGCGGGATCGACAGCAGGGACTCGACTCCATCGGCAGGCGGTTCACTCCGAGACAACCAACTCACGTCCCTCCAACGCGTTATGCCCGGCATCACGATCAACGCATGCATCTTGTCAGTAGAGTTGGCGAGCGTGACGACTACGGGGAGATGCCGCCATGGCCGAGATCAGTGACGCACTGTGGAACGACGGCATCGGCGCTCAGGACTATGGCGACGCAAAGGCCACGTATCACGCCGCGGTCTTCGACCAGTACAAGCTGTGCGTGGAGATGGCCGACCGGGTCAGTGCCCGGCGCAACCTCGCCAACACCTTCTTCCTGACCCTCCACACCGCACTGTTCGCCTTCTTCGGCGCCTGGCTGTCCCAGCAACCGAACCGCCAGGTGCCGGTCGTCCTGGCCGTCGCAGCCCTGCTCGTCCTGCTGGGCATGTGTGTCACCTGGTGGTTCACCGTCCGTTCCTACCACCAGCTGAACCGGGGCAAGTTCGCGGTGATAGGAGCGCTGGAGGAGCGGCTTCCGGCCCGCACCTTTGTGGCCGCGGAGTGGCGCGCGCTCGGCGAGGGCCGCGACTGGCGCGTCTATCTGCCGCTGAACAAGGTCGAGCGATGGATTCCCGTGCTCTTCGCCGGGGCCTATGTCCTGGGATTCGCCGCAGCCATCCTCCTCTGAAGCCACGGACGCTCGGTGCCGCTCCGTGCCGCTCGATCACCGCGCCACCGCCACGGTCGCCGGATAGGGTGACGGCCACATCGCCGGGCCGGAAGGGGATCGTCGCGTGGTCACGGTCGCAGTCACCGGTCACATGGACCTGGTAGCCGGGGCAACTGACCCGGTGCGCACGGCACTGCGCGAACTGCTGGCCGGTGCGTACGACGACGCGCTCGCGGGGCGTTCATGCCTGGCCCGCGGCGCCGACACGCTGTTCGCCGAGGAAATCCTGGCCCTCGGCGGCCGACTGTCGGCGATCATCCCCTCCCGGGACTACCGGGACACGGTGGTGGCCCCGACGGACCTCGTCAGGTTCGACGCGCTGTGCGAGGCCGCCGACGAGGTGGTGATCATGCCGTTCGAGCACGCGGGGCGCGAGGCCTACGAAGCAGCCAACCGCCGCCTGCTCCAAGGCGCCGACCGTCTGCTGGCCGTCTGGGACGGCAGCGCGCCCACCGGCCGGGGCGGCGGCACGGCGGACACCGTTGCCGCTGCTCGCTCGGCCGGGCTGACCGTCGACATCGTATGGCCTCCCGGTACGCGCAGGTCCAGCAGCTGACGGAGCGCCACATCGGGACGGTCTCGGCTCCGCTGGTTCTGTCCGAGTCCGGGCCCACCTGGCAGAAGCTGAGCCTGAAGCACGGCAAGGCGTAGGGAGGTGGTAGGACAGTTGGGGGTAGCAGGGAGTCGTGATGTCGACGAGCGGAGTGCGCGTGCAGCAGGAGACGTTGACCGTACCTGGGCATGTATACGGATACCCGGACGTGGCCTTCGGAGGCTGGGTGGCCGGGGTGCTGGCCGGGCGGGTCGGGGCAGCGGCGGTGGGGGTGGACTTCCGGGGGGTCGTACCGGTCGGGAAGCCGGTGAGGGTAGCGAAGAGCCCGGACGGGGCTTGGGAATTGTCCGGTGAGGATGGGCGGGTGCTCGCTGCGGCGCGGGCACGGGTGGTGGGGGTGACGGCACCGGTAGCGCCGAGTTGGGACCAGGCGTTGGCCGCCTCGGAGAAGTTCCTGGCGACTTGGCCTCCCGGCACGAACGACTGCTTCGGGTGCGGGGTCGGACGAGCGCCGGGGCGGGGGCTTGCCTTGTGCCCCGGGCCGGTGGCGGGCCGAGAGGTGGTGGCGGCCGCGTGGATCCCTGGGGTCGAACTTGCCGACGGGGACGGGCTGATACCGGATGAGTTGGTGTGGGCGGCGCTCGACTGCCCCGGAGGATGGGCGGTGCGGGAGCTTGGTACGTCGACGGACGCCTCCGTGACCGCCGCGCTGGCCGCGACGCTGTTGCGGCCCGTGGTGGCCGGTGAGGAGTATGTCTCCTACGCGTGGGTGGGGGAGTCGGCAGGGCGCAAGCATCCGTCGGGGGTGGCGCTGGCCACGGCCGAGGGTGAACTGTGCGCCGTCGCCGAGGCGTTGTGGGTGGACCCCCGGCAGTGACGGGAGCCGCGGGTGGGTGTGGTTCACGCTGCGATCGGCGGGCGACGCAGGGCGGCGGTCATGGCAAGGCCTCGGCTCCGTCGGTCGTCGCGGATCACGGGACCGACCTCCTCGGCGCGGCGCGCGTAGGCAGGGCGCAGATGCCGCTGGGCACAGCGGCCGGTCAGCGCGTACATCACTGCCGCGAACGCAGCCCGCTCGCCACACGGAGCAGGCCCACCGTCTTGTGGCCGATCAGCGAACGGCGGCAGCAACGGGGCGTCCAGCCACCAGAGTTCATCAGGAACCAGATGCTTCGATGAGGCGCCCGCCGGTCGGCAACTCCCGGTCGAGATGGTCGCCCACGCGTCGGCGGAACACGGAACGGCAGATTGGTGGGGCGGGCGTTGGCGATGGGCTCAGGAGGCGGAGGTGCCGACGCGTACGGCGGTCGCTGCGAGGGTGCTGTAGTTCATTGTGAAGCCTCCGCCAAGGGAATCGATGGCGCTCCCGACCGCGTCCAGTATCTGGTCCAGCTGATCGGGACGGAGTTGGGTAAGGCCGCCGGTGGTGGGCAGCAGGTCCAACCATTGGTCGCGCGTGTAGGACTGCTCCCAGTCGAATCGCCACTGTTCGGGAGCGTTGAACTGCTCGGTCTCGCGGATCTTGTCGGCGAACTTCTCGTATGCCGCCTGGTAGAGGCCGAGCGGACGTCGGGTCGGTTGGCCGTTGAGCGGGGAGTCGGGCGCCGCCTGCCGATACGCAGCGGCGAACGGCTCGGCCACCTCGGGCGGCGGCTCGTACACGTGCCCGAAGATCGCCAACCGTCCCCCTGGCCGCAGCACACGTGCCGCCTTCGCGACGCCGGCGACCGGATCCACCCAGTGCCACGACTGGGCAGCGATCACCGCGTCGAACGTCCGCCCGCCCGGCTGCCAAGCTTCGAAGGTGGCCACCTCGACCTGCAGGCCACGGGCTCGCGCGAAGTCGGCCATCCGCGCATCGGGTTCAATGCCGAGCACGGTGCAGCCGGCGGCCTGGAACTGGCGGGCTGCGATGCCGGTGCCGCAGCCGACGTCGAGCACGTCAGAGCCGGGGCTACCGGTGACGATTCGTGTCACCAACGTATCGGGGTAGCCGGGGCGGGCCTGGTCGTAGCGTTGGGCGTCCTCGCCGAACGACTCGGCCATCCGGCGGGCCTCATGCGGCTCTGCCGGGGATGATCCTGGTTGCTCTCGCGGTAAAGTGGGCATGCGCCCACCGTAGTGGGCGCATGCCCACTAGGCAACGATCGCCAGCGCGATGAAGTACGAGAGGATCTGTGAATGCCGACTGGGGTGCATCTTCGCGACGCGCGGCAGCAGCTGTTCGACGCTGCGGAGCGCGTGCTTCTGCGGGACGGGCCGAACGGGTTGACCAGCCGGTCCGTCACCGATGAGGCGGGCTGCGCCAAAGGGGTCCTGCATCGCCACTTCTCCGACTTCGACGCCTTCCTGGCCGACCTCGTGCTCGACCGGGCCGCGCAGCTCGAGACGCAGGCGAGTGCGCTGCGCGAGACCGCCGGCACCGGCGCGGTGGCCGACAACCTCACCAGCGCACTGGCCACCCTGTTCGGACCGATTCCGGTGGCCATCATCCCGCTCATCACCTTCCGGGACGAGCTGCGCGCACGGCTGCGGCAGGCCAGGCCCGGAGGCGGCATCGCCATCCTCGCCGAGGCTGCGACCGCGATCTCCGCTTATCTGGCCGACGAGTGTGAACTGGGCCGCATCGCGGCCGACGCCGACATCGACTCACTTACCCTCTCGCTGGTCGGAGGCGGGCACCTCCTGTTCGCGGACCGCGACCCCGGCCCACCGGACTTGGCAGCCGTCAACAAGCTCGTGACAGCGGTTATCGCCGACGCCGTTCAACGACGACCGTCTTGAAGACCCCTGAGGTCAACCCGGCCAGCACGGCGTCGATGTCCTGAGACAGGAACCCGGCGAAGCTCTGCACCGGGGCGGGCACGGTCTGCTCGGCCCGACTGATCCAGTCGTACGGAAGGAAGTCGCGGCCGTGGCGCAGCAGGCCGGTGAACGCGCGGGCGAAGTCGCAGGCTGCCCCCGCGATGTCCGGGCAGGTCAGCCGCACTTCGTCCAGACCGGCGGCGTCGCGAGGTGGCAGGCTCGCGCGGTTCTGCATGATGATCCAGCAGGCGGTCCGGCGCGCGGCGCGGCATGGGTAACTCGGCGGGGCCGTGGGTGAGATGCCGGCGCGAACGGCGCGAACGGCGCGAACGGCGCGAACGGCGCGAACGGCGCGGAGGCAGCGGGTGCGACTGGAGTAGCCGCCCTGCTAGCCCTGTCCACGCAGTCCACGCAGTTGCTCGAACAGGGCCGTGCCACTGGTGTTTCCGCGGGCGAACTCGGCATGGAGGCAGAGTTACGACGGGACGGCCGCACCCGGTTGCGGGTCGTCGCTCGCCGGCTCCGACGGCGGGTCGCTGAGCTGCTCGCGCAGGTAGTCCCAGACCACCGCGATCAGGGCGGCTGCCGGTACCGCGAGCAGGCTGCCCACGACGCCGGCCAGGTTCCCGCCCAGCGTGACGGCCAGCAGGACCACCGCCGCATGCAGACCCAGCCCGCGACTCTGGATCATCGGCTGGAACACGTTGCCCTCAAGTTGCTGCACCACGACGATGATCGCCAGCACGATCAGCGCGTCTGTCAGACCGTTGGACACCAACGCGATGAGCACTGCTACGAAGCCCGCGAACAGGGCACCTACGATCGGCACGAAAGCGGAGATGAAGGTCAGCACCGCCAGCGGGAGTACGAGCGGCACGTCCAGGATCCACAGGCCCAGACCGATGAGGACCGCGTCGATCATGCCGACGAAGGCCTGGGAACGTACGAACGAGCCCAGAGTGTCCCAGCTGCGCGCCGCCAGGATCGGGACATCGCTGGCAAGCCGGCCGGGGAGCTGGCGGGCGAGCCACGGAAGGAACCGCGGGCCGTCCTTGAGGAAGAAGAACATCAGGAAGAGCGCCAGGACCGCAGTGACCACACCATTCACCACGGTGCTCACTCCGGTGAAGAGGGTGGTGACGACGCTGCCGACGCTGTCCTTGATCCCGGCGGTCGCCGAGTCGACTCCGCCTGAGATCTGGGCGTCATCGATGTTCAGGGGCGGTCCGGAGGCCCACTCGCGCAACTTCTCGACGCCGTCGGCCACGCCGTCGGCGAGTTCGCCGGACTCGGACGCCACCGGCACCGCGATCAGCGCCACGATGCCCGCAGCGACCAGAAGGAACAGCACGGTCACCACCGAGGCTGCCAGGGCGGCGGGCCACCCGCGCCGGCGGAGGAATTGGGCCACAGGCCAGGTCAGTGTGGTGAGCAAGAGGCCCACTATGAGCGGCCAGACGACCGACCACATCCGACCCACCACCCACAGGGCCACCGCAGCGGCCACCAGAACCAGCAACAACTCGACGGAGACTCGAGCAGATCTGCGGAGCGCGGCGGCGGTCTTCGTGGAACTCAGCGTGGCAGGCATGGGGGACACCCTATTGATACTTCAGACACGCTTGGCACCGCAGTGGGCCGGGAGCGGCCTGTCGGGGATCTGCCGCGGCCCGACCGGCCGACTCACCACCACACCCCAAAGGAATGCGGTGCACGCCCAAGAGGTCCTGTAGAGCTGTCCTACGCGACGTCAGGCCGCGTCATCAGTGGCGAGCGCACGTGCAGCTCCAGGCTGGGGCCGGTCAGGGGAGGGGTGCTCCAAGTCGCCGTCGCGGTCCCCGCGTCGGCGTCGACGACCAGACGAACGCGGTGCGGGGTGGTGATGATGCAGAGATCGGCGACATAGGTGCTGCCCTGCCAGGCGCCGGACGCCACGATCGGCCGACCGAGCGGGGAACTCTCCCGCCAGTCGCCGTGGCCGACCTCGATGCCGAAGAGCGACTCGCATCGCACGAGCCATCCGCCGCCGGTGGGATCGACGGTCACCGTCGTTCCCTCGGGCAGCGCCGACCCCTCGGCCGAGGCGTCGAGTTGCGCACTGACCGCGCGCCCCGGGCAGGCCGAACCGGGCACCGGCGGCAGCGACAGTCGCCGCAGCCGACCGGAGAGAATCGCGTCGTCCCTGGCGCTATCCGCGTTACCCACGCCGGGCAGCAGACATTCCCCAACTGCGTCGAACACGTCCTGGGAGTCTCCTTGGGCGGTCACGGCGACGACGAGATCGTGGGACGGGACCACCACACACTGCTGCGCATAGGAGCCGTGCCCGTGGTAGCCGTGACGCGACATCCAGAACTGGTAGCCGTACCCGTAGGAGAAGTCCGTCTGGTGCGATCCGTCCAGGACCCACTCGCTGTCGATGTGCTTGCTGGTCGCCAGCTCCACCCATGCGCGTGGGACGAGCTGTTGGTCGCCCCACACGCCCCCGCGCCGCAGCAGTTCGCCGAAGGCGGCGACGGCCTCGGTCGTCAGATGCAGTCCGTGGAATCCGAAGGCGGCGCCACTGGCCACCCGGTCCCACTCCGCATGGTCGATGCCCATCGGCGAGAAGAGGCGCTCGTCGAGGAACTCCGGAAGACCGCGGCCCGTAACCCGCTCCACCATCCGGGCCAGGATGTAAGTGGTCGAGTTGTCGTAGACGTGCCGCGCCCCCTCGGCTACGGAGAACGGCAGGCCCAGGAAGCCCTTGACCAAGTCGTCGGGTTCCCGCTCCCACGCCTCGGCGAGGCTGTCGGTGGGATGCCCGGCCGTCATGGACAGCAGGTGGTGAACGGTGATGCGGCGGCCCTGCTCCGAGACGTCGGCCGGGACACGGTCGGGCAGCACGTCCACCACGGGGTCATCCAGCGAGAGCAGCCCGTCGCCGACCGCGAGCCCGACGGCGGTTGACGTGAACGACTTGGTCAGCGAGTAGAGAAGGTGCGGACGGTCGGCCGAGTACGGCGCCCACCAGCCCTCGGCCACGACGCGACCGCGATGTACGACCATCAGGGAGTGGCTCTCGCCTGATCGCGCTTCGAGCCTGTCCAGCATCGCGGCGATCGAACGGGACGATATCCCCGAGGCGGCCGGCGCCGAACGGGGAAGCAGGGGGCGCTGACATGGCATTCCGACGTTCTAGCAGACCCACAGGGCCCGCGTCGTCGATTGCGTCGACGTCCTGTTGCGGCGCCGGGCGGGTGACGACTAGAGCTTCTACCGATCTGCCCAGTCTCAGCCGGAGAGCTGCCGGTCCGGGGCAGTTGGCCAGGGCGGCTTCGAGGAATTCCTACCGGTCGGCGGCAGTGTCTGACCACACCGCTAGCTTGTGGGGTGCATCTCACCGATGATCGACAGTTTCCGGCCGCGCTCGCTGCGGCGATGGCCCTACCGTTCGACTACGCCGACGGTGCCGGGGTCGATTTCGAGCCCTTCACGGCCTTCCTGTCCGCCGAGGAGACCACCGCCTGGTTTCGTGCCTGGACCGGCAACGGTGAACCACAAGGCGACGACCTTTGGCCGTTCGGCCAGGACGGCTCGGGTGGATACGCCGCTTTCTGGCTGGTCCGCCCAGGCCGGCCCCTGGCCGACCAGCCCGTCGTCTTCCTCGGGTCCGAAGGGGAGACCGGTGTCGTCGCTCGTGACCTGGGCGCCTTTCTGTGGCTACTGGCCGACGGCTTCGGGCCTCTGGAGGCAGCCACCTCGTGTCAGCCGGGCTGGACTCCGCGCCCCAACCAGGAGATGGCAGCTGTCGCGGAGCGATTCGCGCCGGGCCTGCGCCAGCCGGCCGCCATGGTGATCGAGCAAGCCGCCGAGGAATTCCTTCACTTCACCGACAGCATCGTGGCGCTCTGCCGCTGACTCTCAGATGCGAGGGGCAATTCCAGTTGCTGCTCCGGCGTACTCGATGACCATGGCCTTTCTGCCACAGGGCAAGGAGGCCCACGGCTTGGAGGTTCCGGAGCCGGTGGCCGAGGACTTCAGGTAGGCGTCGACAGCGAATCGGGACCACGATGGCTCTTCGCCCAGTCCCAGCGACAACAGCCCAAGCAGACGACACTGAAGCCTGCGCGTGTATCCCTCAGACCTGCCGAGTGGTCGGTAGACGCGATGGGTGGAGTGGCAGAAGGATGGGTCCTGCAGCCAGCCTCGATACCGCTACGCCGTGAGCGACTATGCACGGACTCGCTATCAGCGGCCGGTACGCGCCTGATGGTCTTGTTCTCACCGACCGTTCGCAGTCGCTCGACGGACAGGCGGACAAAGCGGCTCGGGGATCATTAACAGCGAAGATCCTCTGCCCTGACGTCGTCGGCAGAAGCCCCCGCCGCCTGGCTAACAGGCCTCGGCCGCGCGGGCGGGGCGATACTGATGGTGACAGTCGGCCTACCAGCCGGTCCCTGAAGCGGGCCCGGCTGGTGGGGGATGCACCTTTGTCGATGTCTCTGAGGGGAGCCGTTCATGACCACGGCGAAAGACCTGTTCATCATCGCCATGGACCTGAAGCATTCCGTGGGACAGGGCGACCTGTCCCTCGCACTCGCGGGAGCCGAGCTGATCGATCTCATCGGTGCGGGGGCGGTTGCCGTGGACGGTGACCGCATCGTGCCGGGTGAACAGCCGACGCTGGAGGATCGGTTCATGGGCGAGGCTGCGGCAGCGCTCACTCGGCAGGCACCCTATGAACGGATCGATGACTGGCTGTGGCGTCGCGGCCGAGACCTTGCGGCCGCGTACCAGACCGCTCTCGAGGAGAGCGATGAGCTGAAGCCGCAGCGCAGCGGCCGGTTGTCCTTCGGCCAGCAACGCATGGAACCGGTCGATACGCCCGCGCGCCGCCGTGCAGCCGACCGCTTGCAGGAGAAGGAACCCGTCCTGGCCGCCCTCGCCTCGATCGTGGGCATCGACGACGAACGATCCGACGATGAGCCCGGTCTCGATGACGAGGCGGTGACGACCGTGCTGGCTGCCGTCCACGACGCGGTGATGGAGCTGGAGGCCGTACGCCAGAGGCGGACCATCGAGAACGCGGCCTTCGCCAACCTCTGGCGCGGACCGTGAGTCGAACCCGCCTTCGGGGGCGTGGCCGAGTCCGACGGTGACGGCGACGCGGTCGCGCGGGCGTCGGGCGGCGCCAGCGCGTGCGTGGACCAGTTCCGGTCAGGGTCGCTCGACCTAGACCTGGAAAGCTGATGTGTCTCCGGCCCACAGCCCGATCACGGGGTCTCATGTGCCCCGAGACAACGGATGAGGCGCTCGCGCGGGAGCAGCTTGGCTCCTCGACCGAAGTCCCCCAGCACCGAAAGCCTCGTGATGCGAGGTCGCCGCCAGCACTACCTCTCCGGCATCTGCGCACTGATCAAGGTCCGTCGCCGGGACACGACGAGGTCACAGCGGCGCCACCGGCAGACCGAGCCCCCTCGGGGCTTGGCCCTGGGCGGGCGATGCCGATGGCGGCCCTCGTCTTCGTCGAGAACTGGGCCGCGCTCACGATCATCGCGACGGTCGACCAGATCGCCGCAGTGGTCGGCGGGGGCCGGGCTGGCGCTGGCCGCGGACACCTGTGGCGCCTATGTCATGTTGAGCCTCGGCAATGCGGCGAGCTTCGCCCTGTGCGCGGTCCTTCTGCTCCTGCTGCCCTGCTATCCGGTGCTGGTAGTACCGGATAGCAGCCTCCTGCCGATCTGGATCTCGGAACAGACCGAAGCGCCGCGCTGGACAGTGGCCGCACTGTTCGCCGCCAATGCCGCCTTCTGCGTACTGATGCATACCAGGATCGGTTCCCGTATCGAAACCCGCACGACGCCGGCAGGGCGTTTCGCACCGCGGGCTGCTCTTCTGTCCGATGATGGCGCTGGCGGCGTATACCCCGGTCTGGGCGGCAGCGGGACTGGCCTCGGCAGCGATTTTCGTCCATAGCTTGGCAGAAGCCTGGGAGCCCTCGGCGGGCTTCGGTCTTGTCCCGAACCATGCCCAAGGCCAGTACCAAGTACCAAGGCCCCATCGGCCTCGGCTTCAGCGCGGGCCAGGCTCTTGCCCCCGCTGCCCTCACCACGGCGGTGCTCGGCCTCGGCATGGCGGACTGGCTAAGGCTGGCGTTGTCGCGTTCCTGCACCCGTTCCAGGAAGCGGAGCACGTCGATGCGCCGGATCTCGGTCACTAGCCGAGCCGGCAATCCCGCCAGCCGGTGCCGGTGGCTCGTACGACGGCCCCGGCCAGTTCGAGGCGGTGCAGCTGATAGGTCATGGGGGGAGGAGGAGTTGGATAGCCCGACGGCGGCGCCCACCTCTTGCTGTCGCTCGGTGATGTCCCCGAGTGACGGGTCATGACCGTTCCTCGGCGCGGCGGCGCAGGTCGGCCAGCTGGGCGCGCGGCACTTCTTGGACAAGGCGGCGCGACAGGTCGATGAGCCGTCGGCGCAGGACGGTGTTGCTGGCGACAGGGGCCCCGGCGAGGGCGTTGTAGGTGCGGGTCCAGTCGCGCTGGGTCTGCACGATGTCGGGGGTGGTGTGTTCTGTGTGCGCCATGTTCTCAGTAGAGCATGTGTTCGATTTATGGTGCGAGTCAGGTATAGGCGTTGGTCGGCACAGCTTTACGCGGAGCCGCCGAGGGGGGCCTTCCGTCGGCGGCCAGGACGTCCTGGCGGTTACGGGTGGCGTCCGGGCGCCGAGTCGGCGCGCGGGGGAGGGGGTGGGGGTGGCAGGCGGCCATGAAGGCGGCGATGTCCACGTAGTACAGGTGCTCGCCGCCGACGGTGAGAGTGTGCAGCCGCTCCCGGTTTCCTGGCGCAGTCCCCGGGCGTCGCAAACGATGCCGTTCTGGACGGTGTCGGCGGTGACCGTGACGATCGCAACCCCTCCCTGGTTATCGGTGATAACGAAAAAATGTTAACGTCGAGGTATGACAAAGGAGCGATTCTCGGCAGCGGACAATCGTGAGCGCATCGTCGCCGCCGCTCTCACCCTCCTGAACGAGGAGGGACGCGAGGCCGTCTCGACCCGGGCGGTGGCTGCCGCGGCCAATGTGCAGGCCCCGACGATCTACCGTCTCTTCGGTGACAAGCAGGGGCTGCTCGATGCCGTGGCCGCCCACGGCTTCGCCGCGCACCTCCCCCAGAAGCTGGCGCTGGACGCAGACGGCGACCCCGTGGACCTCTTGCGTGCCGGCTGGGCGGTGAACATCTCCTTCGCCCTGGAGAACCCGACCCTGTACGCGCTGATCTACGGCGAGCCGCGCCCCGGGGTGCAGGTCGAGGCGGCGGAGATCGCCGGAAAGATCCTGGCCGATGCCATCCACCAGATCGCCGCAGCCGGCCGCCTACGGGTCGACGAGGCCCTCGCGACCCAACTGGTGCACGCCAGCGGCCGCGGAGTCGCGCTGGAACTCCTCTCCCGCACCTCGGAGCAGCGTCATCCGTCCCTGATCTCCGCCGGGCGGGAAGCGGTGATCGCCGCGATCACCAACGACGCCCCCCTTTCCGCGGACCCCGGCCCCGTTTCAGCCGCGGTCGCCCTGCGTGCGGTGCTCTCCCAGAGCACCGCACTGACCGACAACGAACGCGCCCTCCTTGAGGAGTGGCTCGACCGCATCGCCCTCCCCGGTACCGATCGGAGCACCTCATGATCGTCATCACTGCCCCTACCGGCCAGATCGGCCACCAGGTCCTCGACGCCCTCCTCGACCGTGGCTATCCCGTACGAGTCATCGCCCGCGACCCCGGCCGGCTCACGCCCCAGGCCCGCGAGCGCTCCGAGATAGTCGAGGGAACCCACAGCGACCCGGAAGTCCTCGACGCCGCGTTCAAGGGTGCCGACACCGTTCTGTGGCTGGTCCCCCCGAACCCCGGCACCGACGACAACCGGGAGCACTACCTCGGCTTCACCCGCGCGGCCTGCGACGCCGTCAAGGCCCAAGGGGTCAAGCGCGTCGTCGGCGTCACCAGCTTGGGCCGCGCGTACGGCAAGCACGCCGGACAACTGTCGGACGCGTTCGCGATGGACGAGATGATCGAGAGCACCGGGGTCGCCTACCGGGCGCTGGCCATGCCGTTCTTCATGGAGAACTTCCTCCAGCAGGCCGAGGTGATCAAGACGCAGGGGATGTTCTTCCTTCCGAACGCCGCGGACCGCCCGCTGGCGACTGTCGCCACCCGCGACATCGCCGCAGCCGCCGCCCGGCTCCTGGCCGACGACTCCTGGTCCGGGAAGGACACCGTCCCGGTGATCAGCCCTGATTCGCTGTCGCCCAACGGCATGGCCGAGGTCCTGTCCGAAGTCCTCCAACGCCCGGTCCGCTTCCAGCAGGTCGACGCCGAGACCCACAAGGCGACGATGATGCAGTACGGGATGAGCGAGGCATTCGCCCAGAGCCTGGTCGACATGGCCGCTGCCCAGAGCGACGGCATCTACGACGCCGAGCAGGCACTGGCCTCGCCCGCCCCCACCAGCTTCCGCCAGTGGTGCGAGGAAGTGCTCAAGCCCGCCGTCCTGGCTTGAGCGGTCGGACCGATCCGGGCGTATGTCGGGATGAGCAGGGCGTCGCCGCGTTGATGTTTTAGCCCTGCCAGTTCCAGGTTGCCGCTGGTGCAGGGCGGCAACCTAGGGTGTTGCCCTCTTCCCACTGCGTGCGGCGGGCGGCGGGCTGAATGGTGGACCAAAGCAACGGCTGGTGGTTGAGCTGTTGAATGCGTGCACAACGGGCGAAGCGACGCGAGGACGAGAGGGACGAGACGGACGCGCAAGCTCCATGGCACATGCCGACGCCCACGTCTAGAGGGCGTTCATCCCTCTCATGTCCCATAGCCTGACCCGCCCGCAGCATCCTCCTGCGCCCTGACACTGTGCAGCCGTCGCCCGCGTCAGGGCAGGGCACCCGGCCCACGAGCGCAAATGCACGGGCGGCCTGCGTCCGTCCAACCGTCATCGGTGCGTGTGTGACCGGACAAGCCAAGGCGAGGTCAGTGGTGCTGCCGCTGCTGCATCCAACGGGCGACGTCGTGTCGATGCGTCATCGGCACCAAGGCATTTATCCTGGTACCCGATTCTGCTTCGATGGCAAGTGTCCTTCCCTGGCGAAAGCTGATTCGCTCGCCTATGCACAGGTCCCCTCTCGGGCGTCCTGTGAAGATGGAGCGTGGCTGAAGGAGTAGACGCCGGTCGGTCAGCGTCACGACGAACTCCTCGCTTAGCAGAGGGTAGGGAAGTTGCCCAACCCTCTTGCGCACTGGCAGGGACAGTCGCACCTCCTCGCCTTGCGGCAGGTGCTTCCGGATGTCGCGTGCAGCGGACCGCAGCAGCAGGATGTTCGCCGCGTAAAGAACGATGATGAACGATGCGCTCGAAAAGACGGCCGTATGGAAATGCCATCCGGCGATCCGCGGGGTGGAGATAATGGCGATCGCTACAACGGGCATCGACAGTCGGGCGGAGACAATTGTAATGCTTTTGGCAGCCGAGTTCATTCCGTTCCCTTGGGTAGGCTGCGTGCACCGGTGTGCTGTGCTTCTCCAGAACCGGGCGGGAGGCGCCGAGTTGGGACTCGCCTGGCTTGCTGGAGCTGATTGCCTGCCAGCTTCGCTACTCGACGACCCCTCCCTATTTTCCGTAGCGCCGTGGTCCGCGGAGATACGCCGAGAGCATCAAGGCCCCTCCCACAAGACCGATGGCACCCGCCGTCACACTCCACCAGTCTGTGGGGTCGCTCAGTAAAGCCCCTTTGATTACCGCAAATATGCAGATGGCGACACACGCGATTGCATACGCGGGTAGCTGTTTTCCGTTCATCTTCTTCCATTCCAGAGCTAGTTGCGGGAGTTGCGTAGCGTTTTGTGCAATTGTGCGGTGGGTGGCGATGAGATCCCGCCGCCCACCCGTCGTTCGATCGTCCAAGGCCAGGGCTAGCCGTAGGTGATGATCTGTCCACTCTGGTCAGCGATAATCCGTCTGGCAGCGTTTCAAGTGCGGTTGACAGTTCCTCGGACGTTTGCAGCATCCCTCAGATCGAAAGGCCAGGCCTCAGTATCAAGCGCGGATGGCCTGAAGTAGGCACGGGTGCACGCCTATTCAGATCGTCGTTGCGGAAAGGTCGCGGTCCGATGACTGATCGGCTCAGGCAGGACGAAGCCGTCGAAATGCGTACTGTGACGGCCAGCAGAGGGCTCGAACAACCACATTGGTGACGATGAAGTATCCCGGGCTCACCCAACCGTCCGCTTTCCAGACGAGGCCCGGACCGTCCTCGCGGAGGTAGCGACGCAACATACGGCGCCGCAAAGGAGTTCCAGCCACGAACAAGACTGGAGCGGCAATGACTGCACCGACTGTCACGGCGAGTCGGACTGCCTGGACCCTGACGACGTTCTCAATCCGCATCGCTACAGTCTGCCGATCAGAAGAGACTCGTCCACTGCTTTACGGAACGTGTGCCTGAACTTCCAAGGGAGAGCGTTTGTCGATGGGCTCTACCCGTCGACCGGAGAGTGCCTGAATGTCGCTTGGAAGTAGCGGCGGCGGCCACGTAGATACGTTCTGGTGCGCCGAATCCGCAGTGTTGCTGGCGCTGGTCTTACCACGTCATGCAGTTCCGGCTCCACGCGACGTCGGGAGGGAACCTACGGCGGACCGGGTCGTGATTGTGCTGCAGGGCTTTCAAGTTCCGTCATTCCTACGGGCGTTGGCGCCGAGCGAGGGCATATCTGGCGGAGGGCCAGGTGCTATGGATCTCGTCTGCGGCTCAGTACGCGACGGCGCGGCCCACCAACTCCGCGAGTTGGGGCTTCATGGCGAAGTCGACTTTCGCGGGGATCCCCGCGCGCCAGGCAGCTCGTTGAGCGCGGCACATGCAGGTCACGGTCGTTCGCCGCGTGCCTGTGTGGGTCGGGGGCGTATCCCAGCAGGTTCGGCCAGCACCCAACAGTTCTTCCGCGGCAGGTCGGACAGCATCCCGAGCGTGAACTCCCCTGCACGGCAACGCGGTTCCACCCGGGCATACCGCCCCGCGATACAGCCCATCAGGACCTTGAACGCGTCCTGCCAACGGGCAAGATCTATGCTGTGACCCACGGCCACCGCCTGATCTTCTGTCTCCGCACACCGATGATCACCGGTGGCCGCACCTGTCGGCGAACCTGGAGTAGCGAATGACCTCGTCCGGCCCCGTCACCCGCGACCTGCTCGAAACCTTTGACGACGTACGTTCCAGAACCTTCGCTCGCCTTGAAGGCCTCACCGACGCCGAATACCTCTGGGAACCCGTCGCCTCGTGCATGACGGTCCGGGCCGATGCGGATGGCGTGTTCCGTGCCGACCCGCGGCCCACAGCCGATGTCCACCCGGCGCCGTTCACGACGATCTCCTGGCGAATATGGCACATCGGCGCCGACTGCCTGCGCAGTTACGGCCGCTTCTTCGAGGACCACCCCCATAGCGAGGACGACCGGCACCTGTGGCCCGGCACAGCGACCGAGGGCGTTCAGACGATGGCCAATGACTGGTCACGATTCCGGTCCCAGGTCGAGTCCCTCGGCGACGACCGACTCCTCCAACCCATGGGCTCCCGCGCCGGCGTTTACGGTCACGAGAGCTACCTTGTGTTGGCTCTCCACGCCTTGGACGAAGCTGCTCACCACGGAGCCGAACTCGGCGTCCTTCGCGACCTTTACCTTCACAGCTTCGTCGCGGACCAAGGGCTGACGGCGACGTAAAGCGCAATCATTGCTCAGCGTGCAGAGCACATCGTCCGGTTGGGCCGCCTGCAGGGAGAGGGGAGATCGATCAGCAACGCGGGGTAGTCGGTGGATGCCCGTCGGGCTGCTTCGCGCCGACTATCTACGGTGACGGTGGTCGTCGGCGGTGATGTCGGGCACGGGCAGGGCGCTACCTGCATCCTCTCGATGTGGCCACCGTGCCTGACGCCCTGGTGCGCCTGGACGCCGCGACCTCCCTCTCGGCCGCGCAAGTAGCCGCGCAAGTAATCGTGGACCTGCGGCCGGCGAGGTTCATCGCCTGCGCTGCGATCGGGGCGCTCCGTCGGGCTCGGCGGAGCGCGCGCTGGGTGCCGACGGCTGTCCGGCCCTGCTCACGCTCTGCGGCGCCTGCCAGTACTCCACGGGGTAATGCGTCGTCATGCCGTCCAGGGTGACGTTCGACGGGATTACAGGCTTGCGGGACACGCGGAGCTCTCCTCGCTCGCGGGGCCTGGGGTCGGTGCAAGTGTGAGGGGCTGCCGTGTGGACGAACACGACGGCGCGATCCCGCTTGTCGGCCTCTTCCCCCCGTCCGCGGTGGCCTTGCTGGAAGCCTGCCCCTCCGGCAGAGCCGTGCCCGCATCTGTCAGGCGGCGCTTCCCGCCGGGACCCGGGCGGCACCGGGGACCGGGACGACGCCGGTGTCCTCGGTGACTGCGGCCTTGGGCGGTACCCCGATTCCGAGCTTCTCGAGGATCTTCTTCTCGATCTCGTCGGCGAGGTCGGGGTTGTCCTTGAGGAAGTTGCGGGCGTTCTCCTTGCCCTGGCCGAGCTGGTCGCCCTCGTACGTGTACCAGGCGCCGGCCTTGCGGACGAAGCCGTTGTCCACGCCCATGTCGATCAGGCCGCCCTCGCGGCTGATGCCGTGGCCGTAGAGGATGTCGAACTCGGCCTGCTTGAAGGGCGGTGCGACCTTGTTCTTGACGACCTTGACGCGGGTGCGGTTGCCGACCGCGTCCGTGCCGTCCTTCAGGGTCTCGATCCGGCGGATGTCGAGCCGCACCGAGGCGTAGAACTTCAGCGCGCGGCCACCGGTCGTGGTCTCCGGGGAGCCGAACATCACGCCGATCTTCTCGCGGAGCTGGTTGATGAAGATCGCCGTCGTCTTCGTCTGGTTGAGCGCGCTGGTGATCTTGCGGAGGGCCTGGCTCATCAGGCGGGCCTGCAGACCCATGTGGGAATCGCCCATCTCGCCCTCGATCTCGGCGCGCGGCACCAGGGCCGCGACGGAGTCGATGACGATCAGGTCGAGGGCGCCGGAGCGGATCAGGATGTCGACGATCTCCAGCGCCTGCTCGCCGTTGTCCGGCTGGGACAGGATCAGGTTGTCGGTGTCGACGCCGAGCTTCTTGGCGTACTCGGGGTCGAGTGCGTGCTCGGCGTCGATGAACGCCACCGAGCCGCCTGCCCGCTGGGCGTTGGCCACGGCGTGCAGGGTCAGGGTCGTCTTGCCGGAGGCCTCCGGCCCGTACACCTCCACCACACGGCCGCGCGGGATGCCGCCGACGCCGAGCGCGACGTCGAGCGCGGTCGACCCGGTGGGGATCACTTCGATGGGCTCATTGGGCCGCTCGCCCAGGCGCATGACCGCGCCCTTGCCGAATTTCTGCTCGATCTGCGCGAGCGCGGTGTCCAGCGCCTTTTCGTGGTCGGTTCCTGCCATGAGCTTTCACCTGGTCCGATTGTGTGGCGCGCCGCACGTCGAAGAACGTGAGCGTCTACTGCCGACAACGGACGTCTCGGAGATCCAGTAAACGAACATCCGATCGATTTGCGTGTCCAATGAAAGGTACCAAACTGAGGGGGAGCGGAAGCGGTCCCGCACCGGACTGCCCCGGACGCGGACCGCGCAGCCGCCAGCTTCTCCTCGCTGAACCGCGGCGCCGTCGAACGTCGTCACTGCTGCTTCCGAGGGTGCCCTTCACCGGCTTCGCGACGTACGAGACGTCGTTGCAACAGGCCTCCTCGTGGGCACGAGGTGTACCCAGGTGATCGTGCCGATCGCGAAGACGCAGTCGCGTTGTCCTGCCATCTCTTGGCAACCAACTCGAGCTTGTGCTGCATGTTCTGATGAGGTGTCAGGTATCGCGGCAGGGGTCGAGCGGGCCTGTGGCCTCGACGCTGGGCGGAATCACGCCGCTGACCTGCGCGGATGGCCATTCGGCTGTTTCGGGCACAGGCTCGGTGACGCGGCCGAAAGCTGCAGAACGTCCCAGAGGTCCTCCGGTGCTGGCTTTTACGCTCTTTCGGTTCTAGTCAGGGTGAGGGGCTGCATCAGCCGCTGCGCGGGAGGCTGAGGAGACTGGCTGGCCGCGACTGGCTGCACAAACGCCCGGACGGGAAGTTGGCCTGCGCTACGGGCGACGCCGACGCCCTTGTCGTACGGAGCGTCGGCGTCGGCATGCAGGAGTGGCGGCGGGAGCGGGACGTGCTCCAGGCCGCGGTGTAGGCGCTGACTTTCCGGTTCGCCTGGTGCAGCTCGACGCGCGTGTGCTCGGGTGATTCCTGGTCAGCGGCGGCCGGTGGCCAGGGTGACGAGGAACTGGCCGCCGCCCGGCTCGATGTCGGCGGTCACCGGCAGCCCCGGTACGAGTCGGGAGAACCGGTCCACCAGCCAATCCGCCGCCTCTTGGGCGTCCCGCTTGGTCGGGCAACGGCCCACCATCTCGCGGCCCCCCTTGCGCTCCAGCCTCCCGGCAACGGTGATCAGCGGCGCGGGTTCGACCACGTACAGGCGGTCCGGCCAGGCGATGACCACCTTCACCGCGCCCTTGCGGGTGTTGCATCCGCGGTGCGCGAGCCGCTCGGCGACCTTGGCCTTCCGGTCGGCGGTCCGGCTGTCGACGCTGGGCCCCCGCGGGTCGTTCACCGATTCGTCGGGGTCGACCGCTTCGTCACATACCCAGCATCGCCAGCCGTCGCGCTCGGCCACATCATCAAGGAGACTCATCCGAGCAAACTAGCCTGTCCGGCCGCCACCCCGCGCACCAGGGGCCCGGCAAAGTCTTCACACCGGCCAACGATGCGGCAACGCCTAGCAGTCAGCGTCACCGATACGTTGAGCTGCGGGAATGCCGAAATCTTCGTGGGCCGTCAAGGCATCGGGGCGGTGGGCCCAAGGATCATCAAGGCATCGACGGGGAACTCTGGTGGGCCTGGCCTGTCACCCTGTCACTTTGATGACCAGGGCACCCGGAAGGTGGTGACGGCCCGGCCCGGCCCGGCGCTGCGTGGAGCGTGTGGCGGGGGCTCGGGTGCGGAATGGCAGGCGCTTCGCTGACGGGTCCGTCGACGGCCCGTGCCAAGGGCCGACGGACGCGACCGCAATATCTCGGGCAAGAGTGAGTAGAACGCGATCCTTGGTTGCGGGCGGAGAGGCCGGCCGGGCAGCAGAAGGCCTCAGACTGCGACGGAGATCAGGTCCACCACGAAGACGAGTGTCGAGCCCGCCGGGATCAACGGCGAGGGTGACTGGTTGCCGTAGCCCAGGCGTGGGGGAACGATGATCTCGCGCCGGCCGCCGACCTTCATCCCTCTGACCCCGCGGTCCCAGCCCTTGATGACCTTGCCACCGCCCACGGCGAACTTGAACGTCTGGCCCCGGTCCCAAGAGGTGTCGAATTCCTTTCCGGACGCGAAGGTGACTCCGACGTAGTGAACCTGGACGACCCTGCCCGGCTTCGCCTCGAGCCCGTCCCCGACGACGAGGTCGCGGACGGTCAGTTCGGTGGGAGCCTCACCCTCCGGAACGTCGATCCCGGGCTTCGTCAGTTCACTCATCGCAGCCTCATTCGCTCGCCGCCGGAAGCCCTGATGCAGACCAGCCGGGCGCAGGTCACTCTATGCGGTAGATCATCATGCTGTGGTGAACGCTGGTCTCCTGGAGTGCGTGAAGCCCAACGGAGCACGATCCTCGGCACGTCCACATCGGTTCCCTCAGAACATCAGCGACTCCCGGAACGGTGCTGGCGGCCTCGGGGGCCCGCCACGGTGTGGCACCGCTGAGCTTTCCCCGGATGGGCGCCTGATCTCAGACGTCCGCGCTTACACCCACGACGCGCCGCGCCAATTCGTCGATCAGCTTGTCGACGGAGTGCGCCGCGAGCAGGTCCGGCACCGTCAGGTCGTCCACGATCAGGCCAACCATGGCGAGATACATCAGGACGACACCGGTCCGGTCGCCCGGCAGGCCGCCGTCCAGATGGAAGCTGATGTTGGCGTCGAGCTGGGCGGTAAAGAACCGGGTGAGCTCGGCGTGCAGTTCGGGGCGCCGGGTGGCCTCCAGGCGCAGCTCCATCAGGGCGAGCCAGCTGCCGCGGTCCGCGCGCATGCGGCCGAGGAGCTGCTTGAGCAGGGTGGCGACCAGCTCGACGGAGGGCTTTTCGCTCATGGTGTCGGCGAGTTGCGACTCTTCGGGGGTCAGGCGCTCCTGGATGCGCGTCATGACCTGGGACAGCAACTCGGCGCGGTTGGCAAAGTAGTTGGTGGTGGTGCCCTTGGGGACATCGGCCTGGGTGTCGACCGCGCGCAGGGTGAGGCCGCGCGAGCCCTCGCGGGCCAGGACCTCGATCGCGCCATCGAGCAGGGCGGCCCGTCGTGCGGGGTTCTGACGCATGACATTTTCCTTCCGGAAGTCCATTGACACCACTGCAGTCGCAGTACTATGTTCTAACCACTGCACTCAGAGTACATCACTCGACGTGCCACTGACGCTGCCAGAGGAGTGAGATGCGAAACCAGTCGACGTCCCAGCTGGGCGCCCGATTCCCGGTACCCGCCAAGCCCCGCTCACAGCCCCGTCCCCGCCCGCTGCCCAAGCCGGGCACCCGCCGCTGAAAGGCCACATGGCAGACCCCATCGCGCATTTCACCGAAGATCACCGCGTCGAAGCAGACCGCGGACCCGGATCCGGATCCGACCACGAGGAGACCTCCATGCGAAAGCTCATCTACTTCATCGCTGTCAGCCTCGACGGATACATCGCGGGCCCCGACGGCTCCGACCCCAGCTCGGGACCGGACGCCTTCTGGCCGATCGGGCAGGACTATGTCGAGCACCTCGTCGCCACATACCCCGAGACGCTCCCGAGCCCGGCGCGGGACGCATTCGGGATCAGCGGGGACGGTGCGCACTTCGACACCGTCGTCGAGGGACGCAGGACGTATCAGAACGGTGTGGACGCCGGACTGACCAACGCCTGGCCCCACTTGAGACACCTCGTCTTCTCCCGCTCCCTCACCGAGTCCCCTGACCCGGGCGTCGAGCTCGTAGCCACCGACCCCGTGGCCAAGGTGCACGAGCTCAAGCAGGAGGACGGCAAGGACATCTGGCTGTGCGGGGGAGGGGAGCTGGCCGGAGTGCTCTTCTCGGAGATCGACCAACTGGTCGTCAAGCTGGCACCCATGGCGATCGGCTCGGGGACGCCGCTGTTCGGGCAGAAGCAACCGTTCGACCCGACGTTCTTCACCCTGACCGACAGCAAGATCATGGAGAGCGGCACCATCTTCCTCACGTACGCGAAGAAATGAGCCCGCACGCGAAGCAGTGAGGAAACGACACCCCCTGGGGAAGGGCGCAACCCGGCTCGCTGACCACTAGGCCTATGCGGTAGAAGCGGGTTCTGGCAGACATTGGCCTCGCCGCTCCGATCGGTCCCGGCGCCACGGGCGCCGGGACCGCGGGCCGAACAGTGGCCGAGTACTGGACCTAGGCCGTCGACCATGGACTCCTGTGGGTTCCGTCTCGGCGGTCCGCCGCCCTGACGGGCGGTGGACCGTTCCGTGCGGCGCCACCAGGTCGTTCCCTCGGCCTCTTCAATTGTCCAGCCGTGTCAGAGGGGCTGTCGCAGCCACGACTCCAGAGCCGCATAGTCGCTGTCAGTCAGGCCACGGCGGGGATCGACACGATGGAGCAGGGCTTGCCCTTGGTGGTGGGCAGCGACCCAGGCCCGATCGGTGTTCGTGATTTCGTCGTCGACCCAGGCGAATGGGCGCCCCGCCGCCCATTCGACCAGGGCACGGGTCTTCCAGTGCAGTCCGTTCCGTTCATCCTGGTCATCGATATCGGACGGGTCCGGCCAGACCACCACCGTCAGCTGCGGCAGACCGATGCGGGGCGCGATGCACTCGTTCGCTTCTGCCATCCATGTCGTCGCCCAGACCACCTCGCACGGGAGCGCCGCCAGCCGGGGGCCGTGCTCGGGATTGATCCTGGCCAGGAGCGGATTTGCGTCAGCACCCGGCAGGTCAGGACCTGTCGCATAGTTCGGATAGGGCTGGGACTCTGCGCCGAACGGGATGAGTGGCCCGTCGACATCGAGAAACAGCAGGGCGCGCTGCACGGAACCAGTCACGGGTGCACGGTAGCGGGGGATCCCGCCAGGCCCCGCCTTGATGACCAAGCCCGACAACCGACCGGCGTCCCGCTTGCTGTTACTTCTCATGAACATTCACGGGCCTCAAGATCCGCAGCTGCTGCCCAAAACAGCGGATAAACGCTGCCGCTGGCAGTAGAACGAAGCCAGCTCGCGCGGGTTCGTTCTACTGCCACGCCGGTGGAGTGCTCGTGTGCTCGCCTTCCTCCCCGAGATCGGGTCCTGGGGCAGGGGCGCGCCTGGGCTACTGTCGAAGTCGAGCGTGTCTGTAGCGCCGCTGTTTGTGCAGTCGTTGGGCCTGGGGTCAGGTGTCTGCGAGGGCGGTCATCAGGCGTTGGGCAGGGCCGGTAGGGCCTCGACGATCAGGAATGCGGGTTTGTGGTGCAGGACCGACAGCAGGCGGCCGTTGCGGATGCTGCGTCTGTACCTTCAGGCCGACGGAAGTACGGCGGCTGCCTGGCGATGGTGTTGGTCCTCGCGTTCGTCGCCGGGGTCCCTGCGGTTGGCAAGGAGCTGTGGGGCCGGGACGTCTGGCGCTGGGCCGGCGCCTCGTGGCCCGGCGGGGTCTACAACCTCGCTGTGCTGCTGGGGCTGGCTGTCCCGTGCCTGCTCCTGCTGCTGTTCGCCGCGCTGACCTCTCTGGACTGGCAGCGGTACAAGGCCCGTTCCTTCGCCTGGGCCAGCGCTGCGTTCGCCGGGTTCAGCGTGCTGGTTGCCATTGGCGGGGCGGCGGCGGAGACGTCGCCCTTTGGTGGAGGCCGCCGGGGCGCCCTTCGGGGCACTGCGGGCGGCACCGACACTTCGCGGGAGTATCCGGGCCTCTGGGCGGCAGGTGGCGGTGCCACGCTCGTCGGCATCCTCGTTCTGACGGTTCTGATTCTCTTGCGCGAAAGGACGTTGCGCCGCTCCCGCAGGTGATTCCGCCGCCGCTGTTGCGAGCACGGCGCCTGACGTCCGGGTGCTCGAAGTCTGTGCCGGTGCAGGCCCTTCAGGAGAGGCACGCGCGCCAGCGTCGGCAAGGAGCGAACGGAGGTGGCCCCGGCACGAGTGAAGACCACTTTGTGCTGCTCAGCGCCGGTGCGAGCGACACTCGTGCGCAACACCTGCGGCGCCGGTGCTGTATCAGGCAGATCTTGATTCGTTTCGCCGCGCGAACCGTGCCCGAGCAGCCTCGTGAGCGCTGTGCAGAAGCTGCACAATTGTGCCCATTGTCCTCTCGCCGGGATCGACGACGGAGACCCAGCCGAGCGCGCCGTGTACCGGGTGGGGCATCACGCTGTCGGCGGCTGCGTAGTCGCGAGGGCGGCTGATGCTGCGGGGCTCCTCTCCAGTGAGCTTTTGGAACGTCGCACGGTCGACGTGGATGTTCACGCGCCAGCGGCCCGGAGGGTCGAGGTCGCAAGCGTCGTCGTCGGGGTAGTTCTTGGTGACGATCGTCCCGTAGGGCTGGACGGTCTTGGGTATCTGGCCGTCGGGGGCGTAGTAGAAGAACGCGTCTCCCCACGCGAGTTCGGGGAAGACGCCCCCGGGTTCCGGGATAAGCACGAGCGCGCCGTCGAGGCCTCGTACCGTCGCGATGATCTGTTCCATACTCATGGTTCAAGCATTACCTTCAAGTGCTTATGTGGGGTTGGCGGGTGGGCGAGGGCATGAGTGGTTCGCGACGAGTACCGCTGAGAACCGTCGATGTCGCCAGGGAGTCGGGATACTCGGTGCAACAGGTGCGTGACCTGGAGCGGCTGGGCGTCATTCCTCCAGCCGAGCGATCGAGCAACGGTTACCGCTCATACACGTCAGTCCATGTGCATGCTCTTCGCGCCTATCGCGGACTCGCCGGTGCTGTTGGGCCTGTCGTAGCCCGGCAGATGTTCGCGGAGCTGCGGACTCAGACGATGGCGGCGGCAGCCTCGGCGATCAGCGCGGTGCATGTTCGGCTCGCACGGGAACGGGACGACGCTCTGCGTGCCCAACAAGCACTGCGTGCGATCCAAGATGAGTCGCACTCACCCGAGTTCGAGCAGGAGAGCGATGCGATGACGATCACGCAGCTGGCCGCAGCGCTCGATGTACGTTCCTCAACCCTGCGGTTCTGGGAGCAGGAAGGGCTCGTCATCCCCGAGCGTGTGACGTCGCTGCGCGCACGTCGATACGGGCTTTCAGCAATCAGAGCGGCCCGAATCGTCGCGGCTCTCCGCGGTACCGGTTACGGCATTCCCGCAGTGCGCGACATCATGGGATCCTTGCGCCAGCTCGAGGGCCAGGGAGAGACCCAACGCATCCTGCAACAACGTCTCGACGAGATCGCCATGCGGACTGTGGCCCTGCTTACAGCGGGCGCAGACTTGGCAGCCGTTGTCACGTCCGTGCAGGAACCGCCGATCGCCCGATAGAGCCGGACCGCCACACTTGCTGGCAATCCGGGTCGGTGGCTGCCTCGGCCGCACCTGGGTCTGCGCCTCGGCGAGGTCCAGGTTGGCCGCTCGCGTGACATCGAGGTCGGAGCGGGCCTGTTCAAGCCCGGCGACCAGTTCGCCTGTTCGCTGCTCCAGCCCAGGTTGATTGCCGGTACGGCAAAGGCAAACGCAAACGCAAAGGCTCATCGGCCCGGCAGCGGAGCCGACGGCCGGGCCGATGAGTTTGCTGACTGCCTGAGGTCTTCCCTGTGACCTTCCCGCCCTGTCGGCGGATCAGGAAGCGCCGGATGCCGGTGTCCTTGGGAGAGATGGAGGCAGGGATGAACAATCCGATTCGGCTGTACATGTCGATGTCGCTCGACGGCTACATCGCCGGGCCGGACGATCGGCCAGGTCAGGAGCTGGGACGCGACGGCGGACGGCTCTTCAACTGGCTCGACGATCGGGAATCAGACGGTCCCAGCGGACAGATCTACCGCGAGGCGCTCGCGACCGGCGCGATCATCTCCGGCCGACGCACCTTCGAACTCGCCGGGCAGTGGCAGGGCGACCACCACGACGGCGTGCCGATCCTCGTCCTCACCCACGAGGCGGATGACGCAGACGCGGCACCCGGCCACGCGCGTTTCATCACCGACGTCGAGGACTGCGCCCGCCAGGCTCGTGCAGCCGCCGGAGACCGGCCTGTCATGGTCCATGGGGCGGGGGCGGCCCAAGCACTTCTGCGAGCCGGCCAGATGGACGAGATGGAGATCCACCTGATTCCTGTCCTCCTCGGAGAGGGCCGGCGGCTGTTCGACCACCTCGGTGGAGATCACATCGAACTCGACCTCGTGCGACGGCTCGAGGGCCGCGACGTCACGCACCTCCGCTACCAGGTGCGCAGAGTCGAGGAGGCAGCGTGAAGACGCTCTTCGTCTCCTGCCGCGTCACCGACCTGGACCGTTCGCTCGGATTCTGCACCGCTTTGGGCAACGTCGAACTGGGTAGGTCGAGGCCGGTGACGGAGCTTGCCTTGTGATCTCAAGTTCCCCGGCGAACCGGCGGCCTCGCTCGAACTGGTCCACCGCCCCGGCGACGGAAGGTATAGCTCCTTTCCGGTGGCCAGGTGGCCCCCTTTTGAGCCCGATCGTTGATGATCGCGCTGGTCTGCCATCGCCATTGCCGTCGTCATCGCCGCCACCTTCGACCAGGCCTAGGCCCAGACCGGGACCCGCAATACCGCAGGGGCTGCCCGTGTCCTTCGTGGATGCCGCTGGCCGAGTGCGACCGGTGCACCTACCTCGCCCAGTGGGTGGCCGCATGACTGGCGGCAGCACCATGGCGGAGGAGGGCTACTTCGAGGCGGCAGCAGTGGATCGGGTCATCGAGCAGGGACCGGGAGGAACGGCCGTTCTCCGTGGTCGGCGAACAGCCGCACCACCAGGGCATGTGCCTGCACCAGCAAGTCATCGAACAGGACGAAGTGCGCGGCGAGACCGTGAGCCTCACCATCGATGTCCTCGAGGCTGCTCAGGATCCGGGCCACGCTCCGGCGGATCTCTTCGAGCGCACGCAGTGCGGCTGGACCGTTGGCCATGCGTCGCCGGGCACCGTTGGCCAGTGCGCTCAATCGGTTGCTCACGTACTGCAGTTGCACGCCGTCCGGGGATGCTTCCATCCGACCTCGAAGCGTCCTGGCTGCGCGTCCCGCCTCGCCCAGCACGCTGAGTAGTTCGTGCAGCAAGGCATTGTCGACGCCCGCCGGGTCGTCGGGGCCCTGGCGCTGGAACCGCTCGATCGCTGCCATCCAGTCGGCCGTCCGTGCTCCACGCCGGTATGCGGTCGGCACGGCGGCGTGCAGTGCACGGTTGCCGGCGGCCAGGTCGAGGCCGTCCTCCACCGCGGTGAGCACGGCGTCGTCGGCCTGGGCGAGCAGCGCGTCCAGCGCGATGTCGCTGTCGTACGTCGTCATCGTCCGCCTCCCTCGGGCTCGTTGAGCAGCAGCTGCTTGAGCCGGGCCCGGGCCCGGCAGACGTTCTGCCGCACGGCCGCTTCCGTCGTCTCCAACGCCTTGCTGATCTCTGCGGTCGAGAATTCGTCGAGAGCCCAGGCCATCACCCGGCGCTGGAGCGGGGGCAACGTGGCCAACGCCGCGTACACCCTGGCCTCTTCGTCTCTTAGTTCCACCGCGTTCAGTGGGCACACCCCGCCGGGCAGGTCCGGAATATCGGCGACGGGCTCCTCGCGCGCCGGACGGCGCATGTACTGGCGGAAGGCGACGGTCCGCAGCCAGGAGGCCGGATGGGCGATACACCGCCACTGCGCGAAGGCCTCAGCGAACGCGGCCTGCACCGCCTCGGCGGCCTCATGCGGCGCCGCACCCTGCCGCATCAGATGCCGCACCAGTGGCCCCATCTGTTCCTTGTAGCAGCGGGTGAAATCCCGGTCTGTCTCTCTGTCTGTCTCCCGGTCGGTCTTCCGGTCCTTATCCGGCGGCGACGCCGACGGCGCGGGTGACACGGGTGGCGCGGGCGTGACCACCGGACAGCCCACCGGTGATGACCCCTTGACTTCCACGACGACGAAGGACGTGCCCGACCGGAAGTAGTAGTCACTGAAGTCACCTTGCACGGGCCGACCTGCCTTCCGCGCCGACCTCAACGCGCAGCTGCCCATCAGCCCGCGTCTCCACCAGCACGCTACCGGGCGGCAGCAGCCGCACGCGGTCGCTGGCGCCCTGCTGGTGCACCTGGGCCAGTTGCACCCGGGCGCGGCTGCCGATCCACCGGTACAGCACTCGCGCACCGGCCAGGACCACAAGGCCCCCCAATGCCATCACGGTCTCAACCATGCCTCGGTCCCTCGCGTTTTGCGCGGCGCCCGGCGCACCGCTCTGTAGGTAAGTGCACTGGAACCCGGAATCTGTGACATGGCTCCCCCCTGGACCCGATGAACAGGCGTTGCCCGCGCTGGAGTTGACCCGCGTCCGAGCGCGTCCGAGCGCGTGCGCGCAGGCGGAGGCCGGGGTCGTCGAAGACGCTGCCGAAGGGGACTTCGGTGGCGGGGCGATCCGCGACGACGTGCAGTTCCGTGAGGTGGATTGCAGGCCAGGCAGTACTCGGACGGGTCCGCAGCCCAGCGATATCGTGGGAGCGAGCGCGGCACTGCTGAAGCCCGGCACCGGCTGGATCACGGCCCAGCGCATCGAAGTCTCCGCGGCATGCGCCTCTGAAACATCAGAGACGATTCCGGACGGTCCTCCGGGCGGCAGTGCGTCCCCTGCCTCCGGCGGACCGGAGGCAGCTCAGGCCTGGCGGCCTTCGAGGGCCGATGGGACGGGTCTGGTGGACACTTGAGCGCGTGGATCGAAGGCAATTCGCCGCTTCCCTACGAAGCCACCGCGAAGCCCTCCAGTCCGGGGACGTAGCCCCCGTCCACGGCGGGCCTTGTCGACGAACCCCGGGGCCGCGCCGCGAAGAGGTCGGATCCGGCGTTATGGCCATCGATGCAGGGGACAGGGTCGCACGCACGACCGTCGACGGCAGCGGGTGATTCACGGTCGCGGTGATCTGGTAGTCGGTGTACGCCCCATGTGGTGCATTCGATACGGCCGGAGGCGAGCGCGTAAGTGTGGTTGGGCGGCAGGTCGCAGGGGAAGTCTCTGTCCTGCGGACCGTCGGCTGGAGTGGAGCCTGTGTGACGTAGACAGCCGCTGTGCGGGAGCAGGGGAAACTTCAGGGGTGGAGTTGAGGCATCGTGGAACAGCGCATGTCGGTTGCGACCCACTGGGGCAGCTTTACCGCGGTGATCGACTCTGGTCGGTTGGTGCGAATCGAGCCGAGGAGCGATGACCCCGCGCCTTCGCCTATCGGCCCGGGAATGGTGAGGGCCGCCGACGATGGTGCTCGCGTGTTGCGCCCAGCGGTGCGCAAGGGCTGGCTGAACGGATTGCCGCGCGCCCATGACACGGCCAGAGGTGCGGACGCCTTCGTGGAGGTGAGCTGGGACGACGCGATCACGCTGGTCAGCGATGAGCTGCGTCGGGTGCGTGCACAGCACGGGGACAGTGCGGTGTTCGGCGGTTCCTATGGATGGGCGAGTGCGGGCGCGTTCCACAACGCGCAGGGTCAACTCCACCGGTTCCTTGCGTTGGGCGGGGGATACACCAACTCGCGCAACACGTACAGCACGGCTGCTTTGGAAGTGATCCTCCCTCATGTGATCGGCGGGCATCCGTGGAGCTACCAGTCCCGGATGCCGATGTGGGACGAGATCGCTGAGAACTGCGAGCTCGTGGTGGCGTTTGGAGGGCTGGCCCTCAAGAACAGCCAGATCAATCCTGGCGGGCTGGCCAGGCACCAGACGCAGAACCTGCAGCGCCAGTGCCATGCGGCCGGGGTGCGGTTCGTGAACATCAGCCCCATCCGCAGCGACGTCGCCGGGTTCCTCGACGCCGAGTGGCTGCCCATCGTCCCCAACACCGACACCGCGGCGATGCTCGGCATCGCCCACACGATGCTGGTCAATGGGTGGCACGACGAAGACTTCCTTCGCCGGTGCTGCGTCGGCTTCGACCGCTTCGCCTCCTACCTGGTCGGCGAGATCGACGGCGTCCCCAAGAACGCTGCCTGGGCGGCGGAGATCACGGGCATCAGCCGCGAGGTGCTCACCGACCTCGCCCGCCGCCTCGCCACCCAGCGTTCGCTCATCATGGTCAACTACGCGGTGCAACGGGCAGACCACGGTGAACAGCCGATCTGGATGTCCGTCGTGCTGGCCGCCATGGCGGGCTCGATGGGCCGCCCCGGCTGCGGCTGGGGCGCAGGTTACGCGACGATGGACGCGACCGGCGTTGCCCCGGGCCGCCCCTCCGTGGCGACGATCCCCAAGGTCCCCAACCCCGTTGCGGACTACATCCCGGTCGCAAGGATCGCCGACACCTTGCTGCATCCGGGGAAGACCATCGACTACGACGGGCAACGCCTCACGCTGCCCGAACTCCGCCTGATCTACTGGTGCGGAGGCAACCCGTTCCACCACCACCAAGATCTCCACCGGTTGACCCGCGCCTGGCAGACCCCTGACACGGTGGTGGTGCACGAAGCCTGGTGGAACACCACGGCCAAGTTCGCGGACATCGTCCTGCCCGTCGCCACCAGCCTGGAGCGCGACGACTTCGCCGCCGGATTTTCCGACCCTCACCTCGTCGCGATGCCGAAGGCCCGCGAGCCGGAGGGCGGATCGCGCACCGACCACCAGATCTTCGCCGCCTTGGCCTCCCGGCTCGGATACGAGCAGGACTTCACCCAGTCGCGTTCCGAGCTCGAATGGGTCCGGCACCTTTACGAGCAGACGCGGGCCGAACTCGGCGACGAGGCCGCCCTGCCGGGCTTCGACGACTTCTGGCACCGCTCCACCGCGGAGCTGCCGGCGTTGACCGGACCGTTTCCCGGTAGCTTCGCAGCGCTCCGCGCGGACCCCCGGGGCTGCCCCCTGCCGACACCTTCGGGCCGGATCGAAATCTTCTCCGAGGAGATCGACTCGTTCGGATACGACGACTGCACAGGGCATCCGACGTGGTTCGAACCGCAAGAGTGGCTTCACGCTGACCTCTCGGAGCGATTCCCGCTGCACTTGATCTCGAATCAGCCCGCCTCACGTCTGCACAGCCAGTACGACAACGGCGGCCACAGCCTCAGTTCGAAGATCCATGGCCGTGAGCCCGTGACGCTCAACCCGGCGGACGCCGCGTCGCGCGGGATCGAGAACGGCACGATCGTGCGCGTCTACAACGACCGAGGCAGTTGTCTGGCGGGCGCAGTCCTGTCGCACGACGTCATGCCAGGCGTCGTGCAATTGTCCACGGGTGCGTGGTGGGATCCGGTCCAGCCGGGCCTGGGCGGAACATTGGACCGCCACGGCAATCCGAACGTTCTCACCGCGGATCGGCCCTGCTCGCGCCTGTCCCAGGGACCGAGTGCTCTTAGCGCGCTGGTCGACGTCGAGTCGTACGGTGATCCCCTTCCTGAGGTGCTCGCCTTCACGCCGCCCAACCTCGAACACTGACACGAAGGCTGCCCGCCTCTTCGGGCCGGTTCGTGCCCTGCAGACCCACGATCCCCACGCGTAGCAGTCTGCCCCTGGCCGCTGAAGAGCTTTCCACTTGCGAGTTGCGCATGTGTAATCACATGAATACTGTGCGCAGTCGTGACTGCACTTCAAGACTCCAAGTACGGCCAGTGGTTCAGGGGCGCCGACGTCGACGGCGACGGATTCATTACTCAGCAGGACGTCCGAAAGATGAGCGAGCGCTACCTCGCCGCCCGCGACACCGAACCGGACTCCCCGACCTTCCACCTGCTCACCGAGAAAATGGACCTGTTCTGGACGAACGTGATCGCCCCGATGGATCAGGACGGTGACGGGAAGGTCGATCTGCGGGAGATGGCCGAAGGGTTCACACGGGTCCTGACCGACCCCGCCCTGTACCCGGAACAGATCGAGCCGGTGTCCAACTGCTTCTTCGACCTCGTCGATCTCAACGGAGACGGCAAGATCGACCAGGCGGAATTCCAGCAGATGTTCGACTCGGTCGCCGGCGTCCCCAGCCAGGACTGCGCCGCGGTCTTCGCCGCCTTGGACGGGGACGGCTCCGGAGCGCTGAACCGCGCCGAATTCCACCAGGCGCTCACGGAGTTCTTCTACGGCAACGACCCGGACGCACCTGCCAACCACCTTTTCGGCAGGATCGCTGGCTGACGCCCCCAAATACGGCCCACGACCGTGCGTCGGCACGCCAGACCAGCACGACAAGAAGCGGACCGGAGCCCCAACACACCTGCACAGCCAACGGGCGGCATCCGGTCCGCACCGACGGTGCTCGGCATTCGCGGGAGCGCACGAAATATCGTGCTTGGAGCGCACTGAAGTGCTCTCCATGGTGGTTCCACCGGCTTCCGCAGGGCCAGTAGTTCGCGAACACTACTCTCCATGAGTGCCTCGGTGTGGATCGGTGCGGTCGCAGGGATTATCGGAACAGCCACTGGCGGCGCCCTGACCATCTGGTCAGGGCGCTGGACTCATAGGGCACAAGAACGCAGTTCGCGCGCCGAACAGCAGCGGGCGCGCGCGGCTGCGGCGGCAGAGGCTGCACTGGCCGAACTACTGGAGATCCAGCGCGATTTCCGGAAGGCGAGGACCTCCGACGCAGTTGAGTGGCAACAACGCCTCCGCTCGCTGCACGATCGCATCGCGAAGGTCCAGGTCCTGCTCCACAGCATCCCTGCCACCAAGCTACGGACCCGCGTCAGAGAGGACACGTTCTACATGCCCCTCTCTCCGCCCGATGACAGGCGGGCAGGAAGCGAACGGCGGGTCGCCATCATCGAACTGTGTGCCGACGCCATCGCCTGTCTTGGTGCCTTTCTCCGAGACGAGGAACTGCCCGTACGAAGCGGCAGGGTTGAGGACATACGCAATCTTTGGCCCGAGTGGAAGCACGAAGACGACAGCCACTTCTACGTGTGGGAAGCCGACCATGATGACTCGTTCGATTGAGCATCCAAGGGCCTCCCGGGTGGCGGGGGCTCCCGGTTTGGTGCTCTGTCGGGCAGGCAGCGACGTTCGCACCGCCCCCCCCAGCCAGACGCCCGGTCACTGACGCGGTAACAGCCCGGCGACGATTCGCCCGTGACAGCGGGAATACGCGGTGTGTGCGGTAGAACCAAGCTCCGACGTGAGACGACGGGGGCTGGCTTTGACCGATACGCTGACGTTGTGGTTGACGGTGATCGGTACTCTCACCGGGTTCGTCAGTATGTGCCTCGCCTGGCTCGATCGGCGCGGTCCAAAGCCGCCACGCCAGGGACCGAGCCGCTTTTCGATAGCCGCTGACAAGCCGTACACCGCTGTGGCCCTTCTCGCTGCCTCCGGAGGAATCATCGGAGGGCCCGTGATGAACGGCATAGCGCTATGGCACGAGTTCTCCTTGAACAACCTGGGCTGCGCCGCATGCATTGTGATCAATATCTGCAGCATGTCCCTTGTCGCGATCAACTTCGACCGCCACCGTCACAAGAACCTGCGCCGAGCCTATTTCCTCTTCTCCCTGATATTCATCCTGATCTACATAGCTGTCGCGATTATCAGGTAGGCGAGTTCCTGCGGTTGTCGGGCACCCCAGCGATAAAACTGCAGACTCCAACGTGCCTTTCACGCCTTGGGTGTTGTGACGCTTCGGTCACGGTGACCAAGCGCACCGGAGCTGCGCTTGTAGACGCGCCAAAGACACGCCCCGCCATCGGGCTGTGCCGCTGTTGCCCTGTACGTCGACCGCGCGATGCCCTCGCCCGGCAGCTCGCCCGTGAGGAAGAGCAACACCGCACCTTCGCCGCCTTGCTGGAAGGCTAGGGCGCGGCGAGTGGGAGAGGGGCGTTGGGTGATGGCCCCGGCCGTCGGTGGTGGCTGGGGTGGCATGGGCAGGGTCGAGGAGATGTCCCGCGGGCGGGTCTAGGGCGCCGATCACGCCCACTCCAAAACCGCTGGCGTACCGGGTCTGTGCTGAATTGGTGGGCGGTCTGCTGCTCGAGGTCGCCGCTTGATGGCTGGGAGATTCAGACCGGTCTCGTGATGATGCCGGGTTTGGGGTGGCCGGTCGGTTGTGTACGGGTCAGTCATGGCGGGGGAGCCAGGCGGGGGTGCTGCTGCCGCGGGGGATGAGGATGTCGCGGAAGCTGCCGGGGGTCTGGGACATGTGTACCTGGTCGGTGACGCCCTGGTAGTGGCCGCAGGGGGTGTCGGCGGTGAAGGTGTCCGGGTCGAGATAGGCGTGGGGGGAGTGGGGGTCGGGGTTGAGGGCGGTTGCCTGTGCGTAGGTGCGGTCGAAGACACCGAGGCTGAGGATCCAGGCGGCGATGCGGGTGAGGTTGAGGGTGACGCGGTAGCTGCCGCCGTCGGTGGCACGGCGCATCAGGGCGGCGAGCGCTCCGGTGGTGGCCAGCCAGGACAGGACGTAGTCGTTGACGACGCTGATGTAGGGCAGGCCAGGCGTGCTGGTCGGCCCGGCCGTGACACCGTCTGGGCCCTCCATCAGCATGATGCCGCTGAGCGCACCGGCGGTCTGGTCGAAGCCGACGCGGTGGGCCCAGGGGCCGCTCTCCCCGGCGAGTGAGAGGCTGACGTGGATGATGCCGGGGCGGATCGCCGCGGCCTGTTCGGCGCTCAGACCGATCTTTTCCAGGTAGCCGGGGCGGCGGTTGGCGTAGAAGAGGTCGGCCTCGCCCAGCAGTTGGCGGATCTGGGCCTGCCCGGCGGGGCCGTAGGGGTCGATGGTGGTGGAGCGGACGCCGACGTTGGCGCTGTTGTACGTGGAGTCGTGCTCCAGCTCGCCCGGCCGCCAGATGTTCAGTACGTCCGCACCGTGCTGGGCGAGGTCGCGGCCGACGCCGGCGCCCGCGATGATGTGCCCCATCCCCAGGGCGCGTACGCCCGTCAGCGGCTGGTCAGTGGTGGGGGCGAGGGGTTCGGGTTCGCTGTCGCCGATCTTCTCGATCTTGATGAGCGGTTCCCGGGCGATGTGCTCGTAGGCCGGTTCGCTGAGGAACTCCTGGGTGGTTCGCAGCACGGGCATCACCACGCCGATCTCTTCGCCGGCGCTCTCCAGGTCGGCGGCGTCCCACGTGGCGACGGCGTCCGCGACGGCCTGCTTCTCGGGCCAGGTGCGCAGGAGCTTGTAGACGGCGTTCTTGATCTTGGGGTAGGGGTTGAGCGGCATGACCCAGCGGCCGTCGCGTGCCTGGTAGAAGTCGAAGCCGAGCGGGTTGGCCGGGTCTGAGGGGGTGCCGCCCGGGTAGCCGTTGAGCAGTTCCCACTTCTTGTCGTAGAAGGGGCAGAGCCGGTGCGGGGCCTTGCGCAGGTCCATGGTGATGTCCTGGCCTTCGCCGCCGCGCTGACGCCAAAGTGCTGCCAGGGCAACGGACTTGGCGGTCATCCCCAGGGCGGGCACGGCGCCCAGACGCATGATGCTCGGGACGATCGGGTCGCTGCCGATGAAGCTGATGCTGCCGCCGCTGTCCTCGGGGTGGAGGCCGACCGCGTCCAGGACCTCGCGCAGGGCCTGGTGGATGTCGAAGCCGTCGTCACGGGTGAGCGGGTGGGCGATGGCCTTCTGGATGCGGTCGGTGAGTTCTTCGGCGCTCATGAATACTGCCGCCTTTGCATCTGTGCGGGGTGAGGATGTCGGGACGGGCCCGCCGCGGGAGGCGGTCGCACGCCGCGCCTCGGAGGGCGGCTCGGGTAGCAGAGCATTCGCCGTGGACGCGTATCGGGGCGGTGTGCGTGCGTGCGCTCGCGGTCGGCGGTGGGTTCGCCGAGGGTATCCCCAAGATCCTGAAAAAGGGTGGAATGCACCATGCGGCGGACCACTGGATCGCTCTCGGGCAAGGCGCAGTCCAGATTAAGTTGTATTATGCAACACGAGCGTAATCCCGGACTGCCGATGATGCAAAATGCACCTCACGATGCGGGTGCAGACGAGGGATGGGCATTGAGATGGCCGCTGACGACCGAGATGTGCCGGCACTCGTCCGCGAGCTGGTGACCCTCTCCCGGCGTTTCCGGACCAACGCCGAACGGCTCCACCCGGACCTGAGCTTCGTCGAGTACTCCCTGCTTTCGGAGATGGCCGAACGGAACGGGGGCCGAGCGCGAGACCTGACCGGCCTCTACGGCATCAACAAATCCACGATCAGCCGCCAGGTCGCCGCTCTGCAGCATGCGGGCCTGGTGGTACGCGAAGCCGACCCGGACAACGCCCGCGTGCAGCTGCTGCATCCCCTCGACCACGGCCACGAACTCCTCGCCCACGCCGATGCCCTGATGCACCACGAGGTATCCACCCGTCCCCAAGCCTGGTCCCCGCAAGAGGTCAGAGCCCTCCGCGGCCTGCTCGCCCGCTACAACACCGCCGCCTCCGCCGTCACCGAGGACAGCCACACCTGACGCCTGCGCCGTTGCGGGGGCTCGAGTGGCACGGGGTGTTCAGGGGCAGGGCCGTCGCAAGCTCAACCATGTCGGCCCCCGCTATCAGCTCGCCTTCGAGCTGCCCCAGGGGGCACCGACGCCGGGAAACGGATCATCGGCGCAAGCGCCACCTGGGCTGCGACACCCCGGGGTTGCTGCTCACCGTGCTGGTCACCGCGGCCAGCGTGTCCGACACGCAGCCGGCTTAACGCTGGTGTCCCGCATCGCCGCCACCCACCCGCGGGTGACCGAGGCCTGGGTGGATGCCGGCTACCGCACCACCGCCATCGACCACGGCGCCCAGCTCGGCATCGACGTCCACCCCGTCCAACGCCCGCCGGGCAGCCGCGGGTTCACGATCAACCCGCGCCACTGGACGATCGAGCACAGCATCGGCTGGCTCCTGCACCACCGCAGGCTCGCCCGCGACTACCAGCGACACCCGCACCGCTCCGAAGTCACCATCCACCTCGCGATGATCGACCTCATGTCCCGCAGACTCACCGGCGAAGCCACCCCCAACTGGCGCGGCACCTAACTAAACCTGGGACCAAACACAGCTCCACGGACCAAACACTCAGTAAGGTTCAGGAGACACATCGCCCACGGTGGGACTCGGTAGCCTCCCGGGCAGACGAACGGCGGTCTCCACCGGGGGAAATTGACGTGACGCGGCGCCAGCCTCCTACCGGATTTGCGCCGTGGTGGGCAGGTGTCAGGGCGGAGGATCCTTGGTGAGCCGGGCGATGAACGCATCTGCCTCGGCCGCGCTGATCTCGACGTGGTCGGTGTCGTTGTGCCCCAGTTCGTACAGGCGCAGGTACTCGGTGGGTTCCCAGCGCAGGTTCCGGGTGTATGCGTGATCCGAGGTGATGCCGCCGTCAGCCGTGCTGCGGCGCACGATGCCCGCGGGGCTGCTGCGGGGGTAGTCGTCGCTGACCCTTGCGTAGTACGTGGTGGTGTCCGGCGAAGCGTTGAGGACTTGCACCGTGGCGCCGCGCTGATGCAACCACCGTTCCAGTTCACGGCCCGCCATTTCCTGGCGGGCACCGTTGGCCATGACGTGCGCGGGCCCGTACACGCTGCCGGTGAGGCCCTCCACCACCGTGTGCTCGTCCAGAAGCACCTTGAAGGACGTCCTTTGCACCGACGCACCGGTCAGATCGGCCCCTTCAAGACGCGCCCCCAGGAGCACAGCGCCATCGAGCCGCGCAGATCGGAAGGAAGCCCCACGGGCGTCGGTCTCGAAGAGGTCGGCGCTCCCCAGGTTCGCCTCGGACAGCACAGCGCCCCGCAGGCTCGCCCTATCCAGCACTGCCTTGACCAGACAGGCCCGGCTGAGGTCGGCGCGGTCCAGGGCGGCGTTTCTCAGATCAGCGCGGTACAGGTCGGTGCTGGTCAGGACCGCGTCCTCGAGGCGGGTTTCGATAAAAAGCCCGATGGCTAGGTCGGCGCCGGTGAGGTCGGCACCGGACGCAATGAGTCCGCACAGGTCGAGGGTGGTGTCCTCTTGCCCGCTCCATGCTCTGAGTTCGTCGGCAGCCGCGGAGTCCGGGGGCAGTACGCGCACGGTCCGAACGCCCTCACACCTGTCAGGCACTCGATCACTCCAACGATGCTCGCCGACGTCTGACGCCCTCACAGTAGCCAACGGCGTCTGCCCCGACCTCCGGACTCCGGTTGTGTGGATCTCCGGAAGCATCCCGAACGGATGCCACGCCTGCACCACCGATTGCTAGCTTTGCGCGGTGGTCCGACCTCCCGCCGGACCACGACCAGTTCGAAGTCCACCGATCTGGAGGGATCCATGCAAAAGGCGAAGAAGTGGCTCGGCACGTCAGGACTCGTGTTGGCCACGATGCTGGGAACGACCGTCGCCCTGGCACCCCAGGCCCAGGCAGCGTCCAACTGCCGAGCCTGGACCGCGGACAACGGACATCGGGCCGTCGGCCTCTGCCAGAGCGGCAGCGGGGAGTTCCGGGTCCGCGGCGTCTGCGCCGCGCTCCAGGGCAGCGCACCGTTCTACGGAACCAAGGGGTACCGCAACGGCACCACCGAGCAGGCGTCCATCTGGGACTGCGGCTCGGGCGGCTGGGCCGAGAACCTGTGGGTCGAGACCCTCTGACCGGGAGTCGGCCGACTCCGTGAGCGCGGGACCCCCTCGCCCGGGGCCCCGCGCGCCGGACGGGGGTTAAGACGCCATTTCAGTTGGCGGGATCTCGCGGCAGTCTGGGGTGATGGCTGCTGGGCTTGTCGCGCCCCGGGGCGCTCGTATGCGTGAGCAGGGGCTACTTGTGCACGATCCGTACATCCGTGATCTCAGCCGCGATCGCGTCCACCACTTCACGGTGGCCGCTGACGGCGCTGGCTCGGCCGGCCCAGTAGCGAGTGGTCTCGAGCGCGGGCAGCCGCAGTTGTCCGGCGTACTGCACGACGGTGCGGAACAGCAGCGGCCGTCCGTCCTCGAGTCGGTAACTCCCCAAGCCCGACCAGGACGTGAGCACGTAGAAGCCGACACTGATATCACTGCCTGAGGTGAGGGAGCTGAATGCCACCTGGCCATACCCGCGCTCCCACAACAGCGCAAGGCACTCGCGCTCGCTGACAGGCCGCGGCCCGGCGCGTTTGCCGAGCTGGGCTACGGCCCCTTCCCGCTGCTCGCCTTCGCGAGTTCGCGGGAGATGGCGCGTTCATCCTGTCCGCGCACGGCCTGCTCCAGACTGTGGTCGTTGCGCTGCGAGAACCGCTCGCCCTTGGCGAAGTCGTCCTCGCTCAGCACCTGGCCGCACCACTCCCCTCGCCCCGCCACATGGTCGTCGAACGGCACGGCCGCGCCCTCGCCGAGGACAATCCACTGGTCGGCGTCCCAGCGCAGGGCGAGGACGTAGGTGTGACCGGTCTCCAGCCGGGGCGCCTCCGGGGCGGTGCCCTTGATCCGCTTGCCGTTGCGGTACACCGACCAGCCCGGGGCCGTCATGTCGAACTCGGTGCCCAGCTCATGCCGAGGGGTGGCAGCGGACCACAGCACCTTCTCCTTCCGGAACGTCACCGCCCGGTCGACGGTGTACCGCACCGCCCCCTTGGCGACGTCCTGCCTGTTGCTCTCCCGCTCGGAGGCCGGCACCGCCACCACCACGTGGTCCGCGCCCGCTTTCCAGTCCGCCGCGGTCTGGGAGGGGTAGGGGGCGTCGGCCGCGCCGCAGCCCACCACAGTGCGCAGCCCCTCCCGGCCAGTGAGCACACTCGCGGTGATACCGACCGCGGCCAACACAGCCACAGCGGGTCTGCCAGACAACAGGGGACGGACCGTGAACCTCAACTCAAGACTCCCGTTCTCGAACAGCATCGGGCCATTCAGTGTCTACACATGCATTGATCACTTTCCTCGCCGGTTGGTTCCGAGCGAGCTGTCACGAGGGGCGACCTGCGCAGACGAGGCAGCGCGGGGAAGCAGGAGGCGGGCGCCTGACGGCAGCGATCGGGCCCGACAAGGGCCTTGGCGAACAGCCCTTGTGCGAATCGCAGCAGGGGACGCCCTTTCAGTTGGTGAGTCTGTGGTGGCATATGAGGGTCGAAGCGATGGCTGTTAAGGCGAGGAAGTGTTCCGGCTTGCGCTCGTAGCGGCGATGAAGACGTCGGCAGCCTGACAACCAGGACACGGTTCGCTCTACGACCCAGCGGTGTCGTCCCAGTCGTTGGGATGACTCGATGCCCTTACGGGCGAGGCAGTGCCGAATGCCGCGGGAGGCCAGCCAGCGCCGCAGGTACGGGTAGTCGTAGCCCTTGTCTCCGTGCAGCTTCCCGGGCCGGCGGCGTCGGGGGCCGCGACGTGAGCGGATGGGCGGGATTCCGCGGACCAGCGGGATGAGGGCCTGGCTGTCGTGGAGGTTCGCGGCGGAGATGCCGATGGACAGAGGCAGCCCGCTGCGGTCAACGATGAGGTGGATTTTCGATCCGCTCTTGCCGCGGTCGGTCGGATTCGGTCCCGTCAGCCGCCCCCTTTGAGGGCCCGGACGCTGACGGAGTCGATCGCGCATCGCGACCAGTGCAGCACGCCCTGAGCCCCGAGTTCGTCCAGGACCAAGCGATGAAGCTTGGCCCACACCCTGGCCTCGGTCCACACGGTGAACCGGCGAAAGGCCGTTACCCCCGACAGACCGAAGCCAGCGGCAACTGATTCCAGGTGCACCCCGAGGTGGCCACGAAGATGATCGCGGCCAGCACCTCGCGGTCCCCTCGGCGACGATGCCCTCCACCTTGCGGCCGTTCCGGGGCCGGCGGGACCACGCGCTGGAACAACTCTCACAGATCATCCGGCGCCAACCGTTCGACAAGCCCAGCAGCCATCACCCCAGACTGCCGCGAGATCCCGCCAACTGAAATGGCGTCTAAGGGGGCGAAAGGCGCATGATCGTGAACTCGTGGGCCGAACAACTGATACCGCGGGCCTTCGGCTGCTCACGGGCGGGCGGATCCTCGTGCTCGGGTCAGGAGCTACGCTGGGCCCAGACGTGGCAGAACCCCGCTGACCGGAAACTGCCAGCTAGTACCGGAAACTACCGGCGCCCGAGGCGCAGGCAAGCCCTGTGCCCGTTGGCATGGCCGTCGTTCCAGACCAAGCATCCCGTTCCCGGAGACGTCGGCACGATGCTCCCCCGAACGATGCTCTTGGCGCCCTGTCCAGCTTGACCGCTGACCTGCGCAAAGAAATGTGACACAGCTTCTAACTTGTTGACGGGCCGTCGTGCCAGCGAAACCAGGCGCGGTCCTGGTCGATGTGGAGTAGAAACTCGGCCACGGGCCCCGACGGCGATTCTAGGGTCAGGGCACCTTCGATGAGGTCATAGACGTCGTCGAACCGTTCGAACTCTTCGGCGCCGACGAGGGCGTTGATCTCGTCGAACCAGGGCTTGAACTGGCTGAAGGCAGGCTCTGAGAGGAAACGTCCACGCTGCCAGGGCATGCCTGGCTCGTCGATGACAATCGTGCCGACGAGGGTGCTGCCGCTCAAGAGTCGCCACTCGTCGTGATGATCGGTCATCCTGGATCCATGGCGCGGTTCCTACGGCTTCATTGCGTGATCATGCCGATCTCGCGGCGATGGGTCGCTATGAACGGCAGTACGGCGTCCTGGCCGAGGCCGCTCTGGATGGCTGGCAGGACCAGCCGCAGGCAGGCGAGATCTCCGCGGAGGAGTTTGAGCTCCTGTGGGTCGATGCCAGGCGAGTTCTTGGTGCTTCAGGCTGATCTGGCGGGCTGAGGTTCGTAGACGGTGCCGTCGCGGAGCATCGCGAAGAGGACGTCTGCCCGCCGTCTGGCGAGCTCAGCTTGTCTTTAGACCCCACCTGGCTCTGCAGATGACTGCTGACATCAGCAGCGGATACTTTAGGGCCAAACCGTGATGGCGCCGGCGGTTGGGATGAGAGTGCCCGTGAGGGAGAGGAGCCAGTAGCGGGGTGCGGTGAGTTGGGTTCGGCGGGCGAGGGGCCGGTTGGCGATCCACCAGAGGACGGCGCTCGCAGCGATCACGGGGCCGAAGAAGAGAAGTGCCGCATTCGGACTGTCGTCATGCTCGTTGTTCGGGATGCTTGTCGTCAGCCCCATGTCGGCGAGCGTCCAGTTCGATAGCAGAAACCAGAGCATCAGCATGGGCACGAGGGCGGGGATGCCCAGTAGTAGATTGATGCCCAGTGGTGTGTACCAACGTCTGGTCATGGTCCCCCTCGATCCTGGACTGCGACGACATCATGGCCGGTTGTCCCGGTCAGTGCTGGATCAGATCGCCGACGGGGACGGGTGCCACGTGGCCCGTTGCCGGGACACTCTGCGCCAGTGCGAGGCCGACGTCTACGAGCGATGACCTGCGCAAACCAGCAATATCAGAGCTCGAAGCCCAGACCGACTCGGCGGTTTCGCCGTTCGGTTCGGGCCGGAGCATGCCTCCGGTGACACGAACCCGGTAGAAGATGCCGCGGGGATCACCCTTGAGTCCACGCCCAAGAGGCATTCGACGACCGCGTCGTAGCCGGTATCTTCAGCGACCTCCCGGGTCACCGCGTCGAACGGATCCTCCGCGTGGCCTACCCCTCCGCCCGGAAGCGTCCAGGTGGACCCGCCCTCCGGGGGCAGGTGACGGGCGAGCAGCACCCGTCTGTCCTCAACGCAAACGGCATACGCCGCCAGCCGGAAACTCATCCCCGCGCCTCCCCACTGACGCTAACCCGCCCCTCCGCGCCACGATATCCGCCCCTCGCTTCGAACGGGCAGCTGCAGATCGTCACTTGAGAGGATCCGCACCCATCGCCCAAGTACCGCAAGACTCGGCGCAGCCCGCCGACAATGGGATGTCCCGGCGGCGAGCGGCTGGTTTGGGTCAATTTCCGCCGTGCCCGCAGGCATAGCGGGTCACTCGCCCTGCCCTCACACAAGAGCAGGCCTGGGCCAATACGGTGAACGGGGCGAGGAGCGTGCGGAGCCCGCCCCCGCCGGCAGTCCTGGCCAAGCTGATGGGGGAGGTGGTGCCCCGACCACTCCCTCTCGAAGGCTGGAAGGCACAGATGCTGCACTGCCAGGTCGACAGCATCGGCCCATCCGACCAGCACGCGGGCCTGGTGAAGCTCGAGGTATCCCTTCCCCGGCCAAGACGCCCGCACCTCCGTGCACGGCGTGCCGGGGGAGTCGGGTCGTTCCCGACTCTCGGTGGGATGGGCCCCAGGGAAGTCGGATCCCGTGCCGTGCCCGGAGTGCTCTGCGTGCACGGCGAGCATCCTGCACGCTGTCGCTGGTGTGGTGCGCTGCTCGCTTCCTGCGGGGCGCTACGACGAGGCGAAGCCGCCCGAGTACGACGACAACGGCCGCGGGATCGAGGTGGCCGGAGAGCGGGGCGGGTGGCACCTGTCCGCCCCCGACCGCGGCGGCGACCGCGTCGCCTGGACCGATACGGCCCACTCCGCGACGCCGCACGGCGCCTCGCGCGCCCTCCAGTTCGTTCGACTGCACTGCCCGACATGCGGATGGACTGCAGTCGAGCAGCTTCCCCACCGCGCCAGCACTCTGCGTTGCGTGAACTGCAAGCAGCACCTGGCAACCGGGCGGCTCGAGAGGTAGCTCACCCGTCACTACCCGATCGGCGACACCGGCTCCGTACCCTTCCCCTGCGGCCCGACCTCGTCCCGTGTCACCTGTGCATCGGCGGCCGCGTCGTCAAGGATTTCGCGAACCACGATCCGGGCGCTCTCCACCTGGGAGAGCATCTCCTCGAACGCTTCCAGTTGCTCGCTCAACTCCGCAACCTGGAAACGGGGTTCAGCTATCTGCTCCCGTCTCGCGTCGCTCCAGTTCCTCCAGCAGGGAAACCATCGCCCCACTCGCTCCCTTCTCGAGAAGGGAGAAGTGATCGGCACCTGCCACCAGTCCGCTCACACAAACTGCCAGCTCAGTCAGTCGAAACGAAGCGGGACGCAAGCTAGATAACGCGTCGCCCGTCCGCCTGCCCCGGTGATTTCCTCGGTGGTCTCCCGGGCCACGGTCCGTCCAGGTCGAGGACCGCCACCGCTGCGCCCCGGCGGGCGAGACCGGATGCGATGGCGCGTCCGATCCCGCTGCCGGCGCCGGTGACCAGGCCGACCCTGCCGGTGAAGTCGCTCACGCCAGCGCCTCGTGGTTCGCCCACGCCGCCTTGAACGGGTAGCGGGTGCGCCAGGTGTCGAAGACCTCGCCGACCTCCGGTGCGGCGAATACGGTCCCCAGCGCCTCCACGTCGGCGGCGCCGAGCTGGACGACGACCGTGGCGATGAACGCCGGAATCTCCTCCTCGCCGGGGACCGGAATGTGGCGCTGCGCGGCGAACGTCTGGAGCACGCCGGTGCCCTTCGCGGCCTTTTCGAGGTCCGCGAGGTACTGGTTCAGGTCGGGGTCGGGAATCGGTTCGGTGAACTGTACAAACATGGTGTGCTGCATCATGTCTCCATACGACCACCGGATACCCGGACGCGTCCAAGACTCCTTCCGTAGGTATTCGATAACCTCAAGGAATGGATCTGTTGGAGGTCAGGGAACTGCGGTATTTCGTCAGCGTCGCCGAGGAGCTGCACTTCGGCCGCGCCGCTGACAGGCTCGCCGTCGCGCAGCCCGCCCTGTCTAAGACCATCAAGCGCATCGAGGCCCGACTGCGCGTCACGCTCTTCGACCGCACCAGCCGCAGCGTCGCGCTGACGCCCGCGGGCGTGGCCTTGCTGGAGCACGGCCGGCATGCGCTGAACGCGATGACGGTCGCCGTGCAGAGCACCCAACGCGCCGCCGACGACGCACCGTTGAGGTTCGTGATCAAACCCGGAGGGGACGCGAACCTGCTCTCCGGGATTCTCGCCGCCTACGCGGAGCAGCCCGGTGCCCGGCGGGTCGACATCCTCTTCAGCGGCGCCACCGACCGCACCGATCACCTGCGCGACGGGCGCGCCGACGCGGGCCTGCTCTACGCCCCGTTCGACGACCTCGGCGGACTGGCCACCAAGACCCTCCACGTCGAGGACCGGGTAGCCGTCCTCCCCGAAAACCACCGGCTCGCCGGGCGCGACAGTGTCTCCCTGGGCGACCTCAGCGACGAGGTCTTCCCGCAGTGGCCGGGTGTCCCCGGCGGCGGCAGCGGTCCCGAGGTCGCCGATGCCGGCGAACTCACCGCTCTGGTGAGGATCGCCCGCGTTGTCGCCGTCCTGCCCCGCTCGCTCGTCACGCCCGTGCCGCCGGGCATCGTGTGCATCCCTGTGCCCGATGCCGGGCCGAGCCGGATCGTCATCGCCTGCCGGGACGACGACCAGCGCGAGCACGTCATGGCCCTGATCGCCGCCGCCGCATCTCGGCGGCGCGGCTGAGCCCCTCCGCCCACCCCGGGTCATCCCCTCCTCGCGCGCGTGTCCCGGTCGACAGGCGGCGACTGAAGCCCCGGCGGTCTTCGCAGCGAACGGCTCCGCTGACGGGCACCTGCCGTCGGCGGAGGTTACAGGCCGAAGCGGGCGCCGAAGCCCCGTAGGCGCGGCGCTCGTCGGCGGGGAAGACGTCGGGGTGGCCGGCGCCGCGGTCCCGCCTCCGCTCGGGCGGATGCCGCGAGGCAGGGAGCTCCACCACCCGACCGGGCATGGGGGCCGGGCGGCTGACACGCCCGGCGCGCCAGCGGACGAATGGCACACCCGGTCCCATCTTCGGAAAGCCGTCGACAGCCATCAGCCGCCCGGCGCGCGAGCTGGTCACGAACCGTACAGTCGCGTACCCGCAGGCCGTAGGCGCGAGCGCAGCCGAACGGCCGAGGGCTACGTCGAGCAGCGCCGCCCACACGTCGATGCCCAGGGCGTGCTGGATCTGGACCCCGATGTGTCCGGCGGCGAGGCGGGCGCCGATCTCGATGACCGTGCACTGCCCGTCCCCGCCGACGATGACCTCGGTGTGCGAGGCGCCGCGCCGGATACCGGTCGTGCGGATAGCCCCCTTGACCTCCCGATATACGGCCGCCTCCACGGCCGGGGGCAGCAAGACGGGCAGGCTGTGCCCCGTCTCCACTCTCGTCGCTCCGCCGGTCACCTGTTTGCGGGTCACGGCGAGGTGCGTCGTATCGAACAGAATTCGAACGCAGCTAGTTGATTACCCCACGGGTCGCATTTGTAAGCGCATGTTGTGACTGAGCGTTTCCGTTGGCCCCTGAGCGTTGTACTCGGCCCGGCTGAGCGGGACGGTTGGCCTGCGCGGTTGGCGGTTGGGCTGAGCTGGGCTTCGGCAGGACTCAAGCTGGCGTCCCCACTCCACAGTGCGGCCGATGAGTTTATGGCTCCCGGCCGGTCCAAGCTTGTGACTACCTGGAAAGGACACCGCCATGTCGGAGCTTCTCGTCGACTTCATCACTTCCCTCGACGGCCATGCATCGGGGGAGGGGTGGCCCGGGTTCTGGGGCCTCGAGGGCCCGGAGTACCTCGCGTGGCTCGGTGAGCAGCCCGAGGCCACTCACCTGATGGGAGCTAACACCTACCGCCAGATGTCTGGCTTCGCCGCAGGCCAGGTCCCCAGTGGCCAAGACGAGTTCAGGCCGGAGGAAGAAGCCTCCGTAGACGCGCTCACGCAAGCGTCCAAGGTGGTCTTCTCCTCCTCACTGGAGGGCCCACTGAAGTGGGCCAACTCCACGCTCGTCCGCGATGACGCCGTCGAGGCGGTCCGCACCATGAAGGCGAGTGGGTCGGGGCTCCTCAGCACGATCGGTAGCCTCGCCCTGTGCCGGTCCCTGCTACGAGCCGGACTCGTCGACCGCTTCCGGGTCGTAATGTTCCCGGTGATCACCGGGGCCACGGGTGAAGAACGCATCTACGACGGCTATCCGGACGTTGCCCTTGAGATGATTGAGCACCGCACCTTCGACGGCCGCATCCAGCTGGTCGAGTACAAGCCTCGCGTGCTGGAGCACCCCCCGCTCGACGTCCCTGCGTGACCTCGCCTAGTCCGCCGGTCTCGACTGCCGCCAGACCGGCGCTGGCGGGCGCGAAGGACGCCCCGCTCGGAAGTCAGGGGAGTACTCCTTTCGCCTGACCAAGCCAGAAAGGTGATCACAGGACGAGCATGAGTTTGCCGCCGGGGCGGCGGGATTGGCTGAGCTTGGCCGCTTCCTGGATCTGGTCGAGGGCGTAGGTGCGGGCGACCGGTACCACCAGGATGCCTTCGCCGGCGAGCCTGGCGAACTCATTCATCTGGTCGTAGCGGATCTCGGTGGTGATCCGGACGCCCAGTTCGGCTGCGGCGGCGAAGTCCGAGACGGTGAGGACACGGTCGGGATCCCCGGTCAGCTCGATCAAGGTCGGTAGCGAGCCGCCGGCCGGGCTGGGCTGGTCGGCGCGGTCGATCCGGCCCCCGGTCGGCGTGGCGTCCAGGGCGCGGTCCACGGCGCCTGGGGTCAGTGAGCTGACGCGTTCGGCCATGCCCTCGCCGTAGGTGGTCACCTGGGCGCCGATCTCTTCCAGGGCGGCGGCCCGTGTCGGCCCGGCTGTGGCGATCACCCGGATACCCCGGTGCAGCGCGAAGCGCACCGCCGCCTCGCCCACGGTGGTGCCCGCGCCGTGGACGAGCAGCAGCTCACCCGGCTGGACGCCGAGGTCGTCGAGCGCGCGCCACGCCGTCTCGGCCGCCATCGGCAGCGCTGCGGCCCGCTCGGCGGTTATGCCCTCGGGAATGTGTGCCCAGGCCGGCATCAGCGCGTATTCGGCGGCGCCGGCCGTCGGGCCGTCGAAGGAGGCCGGGCCGAACACGCGATCGCCGATCTGAACGCCG